>NZ_BAEU01000001.1:0-6416 GCF_000246875.1 Halomonas sp. KM-1 | reverse complement strand
CCATGTGCTCCACGGCACGCTCGGTGGTGCCACCGGGAGACATCACGTTGCGCTTGAGGCGGTCCGGGGTGAGCTCGCTCTGCTGTGCCATGCGCGCCGCGCCGAGCGCCGTCTGGATCGCCAGTCGCCGTGCCGTCTCGGCCGGCAGACCGAGCTTGACGCCGGCCTCTTCCATGGCTTCGAACATCAGGAAGAAGTAGGCCGGGCCGCTGCCGGAAACGGCGGTCACGGCATCCAGCAGGGACTCTTCCGCCACCCACTCGACCAGACCCACGGCCTCGAGCAGCTCGGTGGCCTGGGCGCGCTGCTCGTCGCTCACTTCGACAGTGGCGTACAGGCCGGCGGCACCGGCGCCGACCAGCGACGGCGTATTGGGCATGCAGCGCACCAGCGGCAGGCCGCCACCCATCCAGGCCTGCAGCGACTCGGCGGTGAGTCCCGCCGCCACCGAGATGATCAGCGGGCGCTGGCGCTGCAGGGTGTCGCGCAGCCCTTCGCAGACCTCGCGCATGACCTGAGGCTTCACCGCCAGCACCACGATGTCGGCGTCACGCACCGCGGCCTGGTTGTCGGTGTTGGTGCGAATGCCGTAGCGCTCATGCACCGGCGCCAGGAAGGCATCGCTGGGCGAGGTGGCGGTGATGGCGGTGGCCGGGTGGCCGTTGTCGATCATGCCGCCGATGATGGCGCTGGCCATGTTGCCTGCGCCGATGAAGGTGACTCTGCTGGCCATTGCGATTCGTCCTTCTTCTGTTATCCAGCGACCGGCCACGTGCCGGTGCGAGTGCGTCTAGCGACGCGATGTGTTCCGTGCGCCGAAAATGGCCGTGCCCAGTCGTACCAGGGTGGCGCCCTCGAGAATGGCGGCTTCCAGGTCGTCGCTCATGCCCATCGACAGGGTGTCCAGCGGGGCCTCGGGGAAGCGCTGCTGCAACGCTTCCAGGGCCTGGCGCAGGCGTGCCAGCGGGGCTCGCTGCTCGGCCACGGTTGCCGCCGGCGCCGGAATGGCCATCAGCCCGCGCAGACGCAAGCGTGGCAGTGAAACCACCGCTTGCGCCAGGCTTTCCAGTTCGTCAAAAGCCACGCCCGACTTGCTGGCCTCGCCGCTGACGTTGACCTGCAGGCAGACCTCGAGCGGGCCCAGTGCCTCGGGGCGCTGGTCGTTCAGGCGTCGGGCGATCTTCACGCGGTCGACGCTATGCACCCAGTCGAAGTGCTCGGCCACGGCGCGTGTCTTGTTGGCCTGCAGCGGGCCGATGAAGTGCCACACGATGCCCTTCAGGTCGGCCAGTTCGGTCTGCTTCTCCAGCGCTTCCTGGACGTAGTTCTCGCCAAATTCCCGCTGGCCGAGCTGCCACGCCTCGCGAATCATGCCGGCCGGCTTGGTCTTGCTCACGGCCAGCAGCCGGGCCGCATCGGGCGTGCGTCCGGCCGCCGACAAGGCGGTGGCCAAACGTCGGCGAGCGCTGGCCAGCGACTCGGAAAGCATGGTATCCGTCATCTCAGCCACATGAAGTCCTTCATGTCCGCAAGGTCTGTCATACTCGCTGGAACCTTAATCGGGAGCAGGGGAATCGCATGGATATTACCGAACTGCTGGCGTTCTCGGCAAAACAGAACGCCTCCGATCTGCACCTGTCGGCCGGCCTGCCGCCGATGATCCGCGTCGACGGCGACATTCGCCGCCTCAATGTGCCGGCCATGGATGACAAGGAAGTCCGCAAGCTGATCTACGACATCATGGGCGACCGCCAGCGCCGTGACTACGAGGAGTTCTTCGAGACCGACTTCTCCTTCGAGGTTCCGGGCGTGGCGCGCTTTCGTGTCAACGCCTTCAACCAGGCGCGTGGCGCCGGCGCGGTATTCCGTACCATCCCCAGCGAAGTGCTGACCATGGAGGACCTGGGGCTGGGTGAGGTCTTCCGCCGCCTTGCTCTGCTGCCCCGCGGGCTGGTGCTGGTCACCGGGCCTACCGGCTCGGGCAAGAGCACCACCCTGGCCGCCATGATCGACTATATCAACGATCACCGTTACGACCATATCCTCACCATCGAGGACCCGGTGGAATTCGTGCATCGCAGCAAGCGCTGTCTGATCAACCAGCGCGAGGTGCATCGCGACACCCACGGCTTCGCCCAGGCGCTGCGCAGCGCCCTGCGCGAGGACCCCGACGTGATCCTGGTGGGCGAGATGCGCGACCTCGAGACCATTCGCCTGGCGCTCACCGCCGCCGAAACCGGCCATCTGGTGTTCGGCACCCTGCACACCACCTCGGCGGCCAAGACTATCGACCGGATCATCGACGTCTTCCCCGGCGAAGAGAAAGCCATGGTGCGCTCGATGCTGTCGGAGTCGCTGCAGGCGGTCATTTCCCAGACGCTGCTCAAGCGGCGCAGCGGCGGACGCGTGGCGGCCCACGAGATCCTCATCGCCAACGCGGCGGTACGCAACCTGATCCGCGAGGACAAGGTGGCGCAGATCTACTCGGCCATCCAGACCGGCGGCAACATCGGCATGCAGACACTCGACGCCGCGCTGGCCAAGCTGGTGGCGGAGAACGTGGTCAATCGCGATGAAGCCCAGGCCCGGGCCAAGAGCGCACTGACCAGTTGAGTGTTCGATGATGACGACAAGGGGGTGGGGAGATGAAAGCACAGGAATGGCTTGAGCAGCTGCTCGACATCATGGCCCGGCAGGAGGCCTCGGATCTGCTGATCTCGGTTCAGGCGCCACCCACCATCAAGACCGCCGGCAAGCTCACCGCGCTGGGCGATCAGCGGCTCTCGGTGGAGCAGGTGCGCGAGCTGGTCAACGTGGCCGTGCCTGAAGGACTCAAGGAGCGCTTCGCGCAGGAGCGTGAGGCCAATTTCGCCCTGAGTCTCAGCGGTCGCGGTCGCTTCCGGGTCAGCGCCTTCCAGCAGCGCAATCAGCTGGCGATGGTCATCCGGCGCATCGCCTATGAGATTCCCCATCTCGAAGAACTATCGCTGCCGCCTCAGTTGGGCGAGCTGGCCAATCTCAAGCGCGGGCTGGTGTTCGTGGTCGGCGGTACCGGCACCGGCAAGTCGACCACTCTGGCGTCGATGATCCAGCAGCGTAACGAGACCGTAGGCGGCCACATCATCAGCGTCGAGGACCCCATCGAATACGTGCATCCGCACAAGAAGGCGATCATCAATCAGCGTGAAGTGGGCATCGACACCGAGTCGTTCGAAGTGGCGCTGAAGAACACCCTGCGCCAGGCGCCGGACGTGGTGCTGATCGGCGAGGTGCGCACCCGCGAGACCATGGAGCACGCCCTGACCTTCGCCGAGACCGGCCACCTGTGCCTGGCCACGCTGCACGCCAACAACGCCAACCAGGCGCTGGATCGCATCATTCACTTCTTCCCCCACGAGCGCCACGAGCAGATCTGGCTCGACCTGTCGCTCAACCTGCACGCCATCGTCGCCCAGCAACTGCTGCCCACCCGCGACGGCGGTCGCTGTCCGGCCATCGAGATCCTGCAGCGCACGCCCCTCATCGCCGATCTCATCCGCAAGGGCGACGTGGGCGAGATCAAGAACGTCATGGGCCGCTCCCGCGATCAGGGAATGCAGACCTTCGACCAGGCCCTGTACGACCTCTACAAGGCGGGCAGGATCAGCGAGGAAGTGGCCATGGTGCACGCCGACTCGGCCAACGAGCTGCGCATGATGATCAAGTACGGCGACGAGAAGAGCGACGTGCTGGCCAAGGCGCAGGAGTCGGCGCAGCGGCTGTCACTGCGCGACGACGACGACTTTTAGCCTCGAATAGTTTAGGGCGCGTAGACGCCGCCGAGGATGCGCGGGCCGGCAGCGCCGGTGACGCTGGGCAGGTTGCCGGGCAGCCCTTCCAGGCGGCGCCAGGCGAGCCAGGCGAAGGCGCCGGCTTCCAGCCAGTCGGCCGGCCATCCCCAGTCGCTGCTGGGTACCAGGGCGGTTTCCGGCAGGTGGCGGGCCAGACGGCCGAGCAGATCGCTATTGTGGGCGCCACCGCCGCAGGGGATCAGCGCCGAGGCCGGCGGAGCGCCGGCCAGCTCGCGTGCCATCTCGATGCCCAGAGCCACACTGGTGGCGGTCAGCTCCGCCAGGGTTGCCTGCACGTCAGCAGGACTCTCCTTTCCCGTGAGATGGCCTTCGAGCCAGTCGAGGTGGAACACCTCGCGCCCGGTGCTGCGCGGCGGTGGGCGATGAAAGAAGGGCTCGGCAAGCAGGCGCTCCAGCAGGGAGTCATCCACCTGGCCCGAAGCGGCCCAGGCGCCGTCGGGATCGTAGCGGCCGCCACGATGGCGGGCGTGCCAGGCATCCAGCAGCGCGTTGGCCGGGCCGGTATCGAAGCCGATCACCTCGGCCTCGCTCTCCGCGGGGGGCAGCAGGGTCAGGTTGGCGAAGCCGCCCAGGTTGAGCACCAGCTGCCACTGCCCCGCACGCCGAAACAGCGCCTCGTGGAAGGCCGGCGCGAGCGGAGCGGCCTGACCGCCGGCGGCCAGGTCACGACGGCGAAAGTCGGCCACCACCGTGCAGCCTGTCAGCTCGGCCAGCAGGCTGGGATTGTCGAGTTGAAGCGTATAGGCCGGCCCGTCGGCGTGGCCCCAGGGGGCGTGCTCGATGGTCTGGCCGTGGCTGCCGATGGCGGCAATCTCGCCGATGGCGATGCCCTTACCTTCGGATAGATAGCCTTCGAGCAGATGCTGGACCGCGACGGCCTGAAGCCGGCAGAAGGCATCCTCGGCGCTGGCCAGCTCGGCAAAGGCGACCCGTTCGGCCTGGCAGAGCTCGAGCAGCTGCTCGCGCAGCGCTTCGGGCATCGGTTCGGCGTGGGTGGCAAGCAGGCTCGCGCTCCCCGTGGAATCGATCTCGACCAGGGCGGCATCGATGCCGTCCAGGCTGGTGCCGGACATCAGACCAACGAATAGTGGCATCTCTACTTCTCCCTAAGGCTGGGGGGACCGCGAGGCATCAAGTCATGCTACCATCGTGCCCCATTCGATGGACCCAGCCCGCACGGGCGATCAACGTATTTGGAGTGGGAGAGATGAGCGAGGTCGCAAGCGCACTGGCGCTGCTGAAACGAGGCACCCAGGAGATCCTGCTGGAGGACGAGCTGATCAAGAAGCTCGAGTCCGGCCGCAAGCTGCGCATCAAGGCGGGCTTCGATCCCACGGCTCCCGACCTGCACCTCGGCCACAGTGTGCTGCTGACCAAGATGCGCCAGTTCCAGGATCTGGGCCACCAGATCATCTTCCTGATCGGCGACTTCACCGGGCGCATCGGCGACCCCACTGGCAAGAACGTCACTCGTAAGCCGCTCACCGAAGAAGAGGTCCGTGCCAACGCCCAGACCTATAAGGAGCAGGTGTTCAAGATCCTCGATCCCGACAAGACCGAGGTGCGCTTCAACTCCGAGTGGTTCGGCGAGCTCACCGCGGCCAAGATGATCGAGCTGGCCGCCCAGAGCACCGTGGCGCGCATGCTCGAGCGCGACGACTTCGACAAGCGCTACAAGTCGGGTCAGCCGATCTCCATTCATGAGTTTCTCTACCCGCTGGTGCAGGGCTACGACTCCGTGGCGCTCGAAGCCGACGTCGAGATGGGCGGCACCGACCAGAAGTTCAACCTGCTGATGGGGCGCGAGATCCAGAAGCACTTCGGCATGGAGCCGCAGGTGGTCATCACCATGCCGCTGCTCGAAGGTCTCGACGGCGTGCAGAAGATGTCGAAGTCGCTGGGCAACTACGTCGGCGTCGACGAGGCGCCGGGCTCGATGTTCAACAAGCTCGTCTCCATGCCCGACAGCCTGATGTGGCGCTACTTCGAACTGCTCTCGCTGAAATCCAACGAAGAGATCGAAGCGCTCAAGCGCGACGTCGAGGCCGGTGCCAACCCGCGCGACATCAAGATGATCCTCGCCCGCGAGCTGATCGGCCGCTACCACGGCGAAGAGGCCGCGGCCAATGCCCACAAGTCGGCCGGCAACCGCCTGGCCGAAGGCGAGCTGCCCGAAGACCTGCCCGAGGTAGAGGTCGACTTCGAGGGCAGCGCCCAGGCGCCCATCGCCGCGGTGCTCAACCGGGCGGGGCTGGCCAACAACAGCGCCCAGGCCAAGGACATGCTGGGCAACGGTCGGGTCAAGGTCGACGGCGAAGTAGCGGCCAAGGATGCCATGCTCGACACCGGCAAGAGCTACGTGATTCAGGCCGGCAAGAAGCGCTATGCCCGGGTCACGCTACGCTGAGTCATTCCACCGGCTCTCAGGCCAACTGATGACAAGTCAGTTGCTCTACCGACGCCCGCCCCGTGCGGGCGTCGTCGTCTTCACTCCTGGGGCAAAACCATCCACAGCCCCTCGCCTGCGAGCGGCTGTGGATAGCTGACTCGCCCGCGTCTCGTCAC
>NZ_BAEU01000002.1:0-4562 GCF_000246875.1 Halomonas sp. KM-1 | reverse complement strand
CCCGAGTGCCGGGAGCTGCTCGAAGCCCGACGCAGCGAACTCGGCCGCCGCCGCGATGCGCTGCTGGCCGGGCTCGCCCGCCTGGGGCTGGTGCCCTCGCTGCCGCCCCAGGGGGCCTTCTACCTGTGGCTCGACATCTCGCGCTACAGCCGCGACAGCCAGGCGTTCTGTCAGGGCCTGCTGGAAGAGGAGAACGTCGCCATCACGCCCGGCATCGACTTTGCCGTGGTGGGCGGCGAGCACCACGTGCGTATCGCCTTCACCACCGGGGTCGAACGCCTGGAGGAGGCGGTGAGACGGCTCGAGCGCTTCCTGGCGCGACGGTAGGCGGCGAGATGGACTATCCCCAACTGGTTCCCGGCGTGCTGCTGCGCCGCTACAAGCGCTTTCTGGCCGACGTGCGCCTCGACGACGGCCGCGAGGTGGTGGCCCACTGCCCCAATACCGGCTCGATGCGGGCGGTCAATGTGCCCGGCTGTCGGGTATGGCTGGCCGCGAGCGACAATCCGGCACGCAAGCTGGCCTGGACCTGGGAGCTAATCGAGCTGACCCAGCCCGACGGCAGCGTGGCGCTGGCGTCGGTGCATACCGGGCGCACCAATCGCATCGTCGAGGAGGCGCTGGCAGGGGGGCGAATTGCCGCGCTGGCCGGCTATGCCGAACTCCGGCGCGAGGCCAAGGTGGCGGGCGCGCGGCTCGACTTTCGTCTCGACGACCCCGAGCGCGGCACCGCCTTCGTCGAGGTCAAGCAGGTCACGCTCAAGGAAGAGGACGGCCACGGTTACTTTCCCGATGCGGTGAGCGAGCGCGGGCGCAAGCACCTGCTGGCGCTGGCGGCCCTTGCCGAGCAGGGGCAGCGTGCGGTGCTGCTGTTCTGCGTTGCCCACGGCGGCATTCGCGACGTGGCGCCGGCAGCACACCTCGACCCGGCCTATGCCGCCACGCTCGAGGCCGTGGCAGCGCGGGGAGTGGAAGTGCTGGCCTACGGCTGCGAGTTCGGCTGGCACGAGTCACGGCCGGTGTCGGTCGCGCTGGGTGAGCGGCTTGCGGTGTCACTCACTCGCCAAGTGAATATTGCCCTCGGCGTCGATTGAGATCGCCAGCGGCTCCAGGAAGCGGCCCTGGCAGGGGCCGAACACGCACTCGCCGCTTTCCGGCAGGAACAGCGCACCGTGCATGCCGCACTGGATCAGTTCGCCGCTCGCTTCGAGAAAGTCGCCTTCCGGCAGGTTGAGCGGCACCTGCTGATGCGGGCAGCGGTTGACGAAGGCGCTGACCCGGCCGTGAACGCGCACCAGGAAGGCGTGGCGTCCGTCGGGCAGCGCCACACCCCGCGAGGACGAGGTGTCGAACTGCGCCAGGTGGGCAATGGGCTGGGACATGGCTCAGCGGTCGATATGGAAGCGCTGGACGAAGCCCACTTCGGCCGGCTGCCGGTTGCGGTCGTAGCGCACTTCCAGGTCGAAGCGCATGGGCTCGTCGTCGCGAATGCGGAACACCGCCACCTGCGACTGGGTATTGCCCTCACGCAGGGTGCGGAACTCCAGCGGCGTGCGATTCTGTCCCTGCAGCTCCCCGACCGTACCGCTGACCGGCGCATTGACCGGTCGCAGTTCGCCCTCGACCTCCTCCAGCACGCTGACGTTGAGCAGTGCCATGGCCGGGCTGCGCTGGATACCGTGGGCTTCGGCCACGGAGGCGGGCAGGAAGTCGGTGCTCACCGCGCTGTAGTGGATCTGGTAGGCGCCGACCTGTTCGTACTGCTGGGCCTGCGCCGACAGCGACAGCAGGCCCAGAGCCAGCAGCAGACCGGCGGCAAGGTGACGAAGCGGCAGGATGCGATGGCTCGACATGGCACTCTCTCCTTGAAATGGCGGGCCTGCCTTGAAATGGCGGGCCCGCGGTACGGCCTCAGCGGCGATCCTGGCGTTCGACGCGAAAGATCGCGATCTCGCCGAACAGGTTGGGCCGCAGCCGGGTGGCCCAATGGCCCTCGTGATCGCCGATGCCTACGGCACGGTCGGTGATGCGTAGCCCCTTCTCGCGACACAGGTGCTCGAAGTCGTTGAAGGTCGAGAGATGGATGTTGGGCGTATCGTACCAGGCATGAGGCAGCGACTTGGAGACCGGCATGTAGCCGCGGATCCCCAGGTGCACCCGATGGCGCCAGTAGGCGAAGTTGGGGAAGGTGATGATGCACTCGTTGGCCACCCGCAGCATCTCGTCGAGCATGCGGTCGGGGCGGCGCAGGGCCTGCAGGGCCTGGGTCATGACCACCAGGTCGTAGGTGTCGTCCTCGAAGTGCACCAGCCCCTCGTCGAGGTTCTGCTCGATGACGCTCACCCCCTTGGCGATACAGGCCGTGATGCCCGCCGGGTCGATCTCCAGGCCGTAGCCGGTGACCCCCTTGTCCCGCGCCAGGGCTTCGAGCAGGGTGCCGTCGCCGCAGGCCAGGTCGAGAATGTGGGCGCCTTCGGGCACCCAGCGATGGATCAGCTCCAGGTCGGCACGCATCATGCGGTCTCCTCCAAGCCCAGCTCGCGGGCGGCGCGAGACATGAAGGCGGCGAACACCGCCTGGTAGCGCGGCTCCGGCAGCAGGAAGGCGTCGTGACCGTGGGGCGAGTCGATGTTGACGTAGCTCACCCGCTTGCCGGCGCGGATCAGGGCGTTGGCCAGCTCGCGGGAGCGCGACGGCGGGAAGCGCCAGTCGCTGGTGAAGCTCACCACCAGGAATGGGCACTGGCTGGGCGCGACGGCATCGGCCAGCACGCCGCCGTGCTCCGCTGCCGGGTCGAAGTAGTCCAGCGCCTTGGTCATCAGCAGGTAGGTGTTGGCGTCGAAGGCGGTGGAGAAGGTGTCGCCCTGGTAGCGCAGGTAGGATTCGACCTGAAACTCCACGTCGTAGCCGAAGTTGAGGTCCTCGCTGCGCAGGTCGCGGCCGAACTTGCTGCCCATGGCGTCTTCCGAGAGGTAGGTGATGTGCCCCACCATGCGCGCCAGCTTGAGGCCGCGTCGGGGGGCGGTACCGTGCTCGGCGTACCAGCCGTCGTGGAAGTCCGGGTCGGAGCGGATCGCCTGGCGCGCCACCTCGTTGAAGGCGATGTTCTGCGCCGAGAGCTTGGGCGTGGCGGCGATGATCACCGCGTTGGCGACCCGCTCTGGATAGAGGCGGGTCCACTGCAGTACCTGCATGCCGCCGAGACTGCCGCCGATGGCAGCGGCGAAGCGCTCGATGCCCAGGCGATCGGCTAGGCGCGCCTGGCTGTGCACCCAGTCGCTCACCGTGACCATGGGGAAGTCGGGCCCCCACTGACGGCCGGTGGCGGGGTTGGTGCTGATCGGCCCCGTGCTGCCGTGACAGCCGCCCAGGTTGTTCAGCGACACCACGAAGAAGCGGTTGGTATCGATCGACTTGCCCGGGCCGATATGGGCGTCCCACCAGCCGGGCTTGCGCTCGTCGGCGTCATGGTAGCCGGCGGCATGGTGGTGTCCCGACAGGGCATGGCAGATCAGTACCGCATTGGAACGCTCGGCGTTGAGCGTGCCATAGGTCTCGTAGACGAGATCGTAAGCGGGCAGGGTTCTGCCGCAGGCCAGGGCCAGGGGGTCGTCGAAGTGCGCCGTCTGCGGCGTCACCAGGCCGACCGAGTCATCGGGAAGCTCGGGCATCTTGTCGTTCTATGTCCAGTCGTTGAGGGTCCAGTCGTTGAGGTCCATCACGGCGACAGTGTGGATCACAGCCCCACCAGAGCGCCGGCGATACCGGCGGCACGGGTCAGCGCGCCCACCACGATACCATCGACGATGCTGATGGCGATGAAGACCACGATCGGCGACAGGTCGATCATGCCCAGCGGCGGAATGACCTTGCGCACCGGTGCCATGATCGGCTCCACCAACTGCATCACCAGCAGCGCCCCGGGATGGCTGGCGTTGGGCGCGACCCAGCTCAGGATGATCATCACGATCAAGGCGAAGAAATAGATCTTGAGAATGGCGTTGGCGATGGCCGCAATGGCGCCGATCGCCACCTGGGTGATCGGCGGCATGCCGATGCCGGCGATCTGCAGGATCGCCACGATGCTGACCGCCTTGAGCACGAAGGCCGCGGCCAGGGTGGCCATGTCGAAGCGTCCCATCACCGGGCCGAGGAAGCCCTGAAAGGGGCGCACCACTGGCTGGGTGATCTTCACCACCGACTGGCTGATGGGGTTGTAGTAGTCGGCCTGGGATGCCTGCAGCAGAAAGCGCAGCATCATCAGGAACAGGTAGATGTTGATCAGGGTGTTGACCAGCAGCAGGCCGGCATTTCCCATTTGGCCCATGTGGGCTCCTCCATGTCGTCGAGATGGCCGCTCCGTCAGCGGGAGCGGCCTGAAAGACTATCGTTGGCCGAGAAGGCTATCGCTGGCCGAGCTCTTCGGCCATCTCCCGCGCGCGGGCGGCGCAGGCATCCATGGCGTCGGCCACGATGCCGCGCAGGCCGGCCTGCTCCATGTGCTCCACGGCACGCTCGGTGGTGCCACCGGGAGACATCACGTTGCGCTTGACTCGCGATAT
>NZ_BAEU01000003.1:0-43466 GCF_000246875.1 Halomonas sp. KM-1 | reverse complement strand
CTGCGCTCGCCCAGGCACAGCCCCAGGGCGCCGAGCAGGATCGACTTGCCGGCGCCGGTCTCGCCGGTGATGGCGGTCATGCCGCCGGCAAGCTCCAGATCGAGCGTATCGACGATGGCGTAATCGCGAATGGCAAGCTGAGTCAGCATGGGACCTCCCGGCGGCCGGTATCCTGGTGAGCTGGATATCCATACACGTTATTGCGTTTTTATACAGTAGTCGAGGTTCGCTCACAACACATGCGCAAAACAGACCCCATCGTTGATGCCCGATCACTTGAGTTTGCGGCGAGGACCCCCATATAGGCCGCAGACCTTACAAGGCATTTGCCGATTCGAAATCTTTCCGGCCTCGCTGGGCCGGTGCTGCTTCAGGAGATGCGCATGGCTAAAGAACCCCAGACCCCGCTTGACGACGAGCTGGCGCGGCGCGAGAAAGAGGCCCGTCCGGAGCCGCTGGAAGGCGAGCTGGACGATGCGGCTAGCCTCGTGGAGGACGACGCCGCGGCTTCCGAGGAGCCGACGGAGGTGAGCGACAACCCCGAGGCCGACATGCTGGCAGCCCAGGTCGAGGAGCTGGAGCAGAGCTTGGCCGAGGCCAAGGACCAGGCGCTGCGCGCCGCCGCCGAAGCGCAGAACGTGCGGCGCCGCGCCGAGCAGGAGGCCGAGAAGGCGCGCAAGTTCGCCCTGGAGCGCTTCGTCAAGGAACTGCTGCCGGTGGTCGACAGCCTGGAGAAGGCGCTGGACGCCATGGGCGAGGACGCCAGCGATGTTCACCGCGAGGGCGTGGCCATGACGCTGAAGATGCAGCAGGACGTGCTGGCCAAGTTCGGCGTCGAAACGGTCGAGCCGGCCGGCGAGCCGTTCGACCCGAAGTTCCACGAAGCGATGGCCATGGTGCCCAACCCCGAGCTCGAGCCCAATAGCGTGATGGAAGTGATCCAGAAGGGCTACCTGCTCAACGGGCGCCTGGTGCGTCCGGCCATGGTGGTGGTCAGTCAGGCCACCGGCTGAGGCCTAGCGAATGAAAACGGGGGCGGGGCTTGAAAAGCCACCCGGCGCCCCCAGATAGACGTCAACCGCGGCAACTGCCGCAGCGATGGATTCAAGGCAAACGAATTTTCGAGGATTTCCTATGGGACGCATCATCGGTATTGACCTGGGGACCACCAACTCCTGTGTGGCCGTGCTCGACGGCGACAGCGCCAAGGTGATCGAGAACGCCGAAGGTGCCCGCACCACGCCTTCCATCATCGCCTATACCGATGATGGCGAGATTCTGGTGGGGCAGTCGGCCAAGCGCCAGGCGGTGACCAACCCGCAGAACACCCTGTACGCCATCAAGCGCCTGATCGGTCGTCGCTTCAAGGATGACGTGGTGCAGAAGGACATCAAGATGGTGCCCTACGGCATCACCGAGGCCGACAACGGCGACGCCTGGGTGCAGGTGAAGGACAAGAAGCTGGCACCGCCGCAGGTCAGCGCCGAAGTGCTGAAGAAGATGAAGAAGACCGCCGAGGACTACCTGGGCGAGCCGGTCACCGAGGCGGTGATCACCGTGCCGGCCTACTTCAACGACAGCCAGCGTCAGGCCACCAAGGACGCCGGTCGTATCGCCGGTCTCGAAGTCAAGCGCATCATCAACGAGCCCACCGCGGCGGCGCTGGCCTACGGCATGGACAAGTCGCGCGGCGACAAGACCATCGCCGTGTACGACCTGGGCGGCGGTACCTTCGACATCTCCATCATCGAGGTGGCCGACGTCGACGGCGAGACCCAGTTCGAGGTGCTGGCCACCAACGGCGACACCTTCCTCGGTGGTGAAGACTTCGACATGGCGCTGATCAACTACCTGGTCGATCAGTTCAAGGCCGACAGCGGCATCGACCTGTCCGGCGACAACCTGGCCATGCAGCGCCTCAAGGAAGCCGCCGAGAAGGCCAAGATCGAGCTTTCCAGCGCGCAGCAGACCGACGTCAACCTGCCCTATATCACCGCCGACAACACCGGGCCCAAGCACCTCAACGTGAAGGTGACCCGGGCCAAGCTGGAGTCGCTGGTGGAAGAGCTGGTGCAGCGCTCGCTGGGGCCGTGCAAGACCGCGCTGTCCGACGCCGGCCTGTCCGCTTCCGAGATCGACGACGTGATCCTGGTCGGCGGCCAGACCCGCATGCCGCTGGTGCAGAAGAAGGTTGCTGACTTCTTCGGCAAGGAAGCGCGCAAGGACGTCAACCCGGATGAGGCCGTGGCCGTGGGTGCGGCGATCCAGGGCGGCGTGCTGGGCGGCGACGTCAAGGACGTGCTGCTGCTCGACGTCACTCCGCTGACCCTGGGTATCGAGACCCTGGGCGGCGTGATGACTCCGCTGATTGAGAAGAACACCACCATCCCGACCAAGAAGACCCAGACCTTCTCGACCGCGGATGACAACCAGACTGCCGTGACCATTCACGTGCTTCAGGGTGAGCGCAAGCAGGCTGGCCAGAACAAGTCGCTGGGCCGCTTCGACCTGGCCGACATTCCGCCGGCGCCGCGCGGCGTGCCGCAGATCGAGGTGGCCTTCGACCTCGACGCCAACGGCATCCTCAACGTGTCCGCCAAGGACAAGGCCACCGGCAAGGAGCAGTCGATCGTCATCAAGGCCTCCAGCGGTCTGACCGATGAAGAGATCGAGCAGATGGTGCGCGACGCCGAGGCCCACGCCGACGAGGACAAGAAGTTCGAGGAGCTGGTGGCGCTGCGCAACCAGGCCGACGGCATGGTCCACGCCGCGCGCAAGACCGTGCAGGAAGCCGGCGAGCATGGCACCGACGAGGAGAAGCAGGCCATCGAGACGGCCGCCTCCGAACTCGAGGAAGCGCTCAAGGGCGACGACAAGGACGACATCCAGGCCAAGCTGGACAAGCTGACCGAGCTCTCCGGTAACCTGGCGCAGAAGATGTATGCCGCCCAGGCCGAGGCCGCCCAGCAGGCCGGTGGCGAGGGCCAGGAGGCCGGTGCCAAGCAGGAAGACGACGTGGTCGACGCCGAGTACGAAGAAGTCAACGACGATCAGAAGAAGCAGTAATCGCCAAGGCGATGCCACGGACGACGGTAGCGCGGGGGGACGACTCCCGCGTTGCCGTTTCCGCGGATCGGGCAGCACTGCCTAGACCAGGAGGCGCATGGACCCATGTCCAAACGCGATTATTACGAGGTGCTCGGTGTCGAACGAGGGACCGACACCAAAGAGATCAAGAAGGCCTACCGGCGGCTGGCGCAGAAGTATCATCCGGACCGTAACCCGGACGATGACAAGGCCGCCGAGAAGTTTCGCGAGGTCTCCGAGGCCTACGAGATCCTCTCCGACAACGAGAAGCGTGCCGCCTACGACCAGTTCGGCCATGCCGGCGTAGACGGACAGGCCGGAGGTTTCGGCGCTGGCGGCTTCGGCGGTGCGGGTGCCGGCGGCTTCAGCGACATCTTCGGCGACGTGTTCGGCGACATCTTCGGTGGCGGCGGCGGTCGGCGCAGCCCCCATGCGCCGCAGCGCGGCAGCGACCTTCGCTACAACCTCGAGCTCGATCTCGAGAGCGCGGTGGCCGGCACCACGGTGGACATTCGCGTGCCGCGTCACGTGGAGTGCAGCCGCTGCGACGGCGAGGGCGCCGAGCCGGGCTCCACCAAGGAGACCTGCCCCACCTGTAACGGCCTGGGTCAGGTGCGCATGCAGCAGGGCTTCTTCGCCGTGCAGCAGACCTGTCCCACCTGTCACGGCAGCGGCGTGCACATCAAGGTGCCGTGTCACAAGTGCCACGGTGAAGGCCGTGTGCGTGAGACCCGCACCCTGTCGGTGAAGATTCCCGCTGGGGTCGATACCGGCGACCGCATTCGTCTCAACGGCGAGGGCGAGTCCGGCATCAACGGCGGCCCGCCCGGCGATCTCTACGTGCAGGTGGCGATAAAGCCACACCGTATCTTCCAGCGCGACGGCAAGCACCTGCAGTGCGAGGTGCCGATCAACTTCGTCGATGCCGCACTCGGTGGCGAGCTCGAAGTGCCCACCCTGGATGGCCGGGTCAAGCTCAAGATTCCGCCCGAGACCCAGACCGGCAAGCTGTTCCGCCTGCGCGGCAAGGGCGTCAAGCCGGTTCGCGGGGGCCCCCCCGGCGACCTGCTGTGCAAGGTGGTGGTGGAGACCCCGGTCAACCTCAGCGAAGACCAGAAGGCGCTGCTGCGCCAGCTTCAGGAGAGCCTGGGGGGCAGCAACAGCGCTCACCACTCGCCGAAGAAGAGCGGCTTCTTCGACGGCGTGAAGAAGTTTTTCGAAGACATGAAGCCGTAAGGCGGAACTGCGCCACGAAAGCCCCCGAGCCCTGGCGGTGTCGGGGGCTTTTGCGTTTTCGGCGTGAACGGTTCCTTCGAACCCAGCGTTCCGCCCTGCGCTGTGCATCGGGGCTGGCGCCAACCCGCTCCGGCGTCTTAGTCTGTTGGCTCAGATACGAATGGAGATCGTTGCTATGCCGATGTCGCGTGCGGTGATCGCCACCGAATCCGGGGCGAGGGTGATGAACCGGCTGTGCAAGCACTGGGCGCACAAGCTGGAGGTGGAGCAGGGCGAGGAGCAGAGTCGCGTGGCGTTCGAGGGCGGCTCCTGTGTGATGCGCGTCGAGCCGGGCAAGCTGCTGGTAGCCATCGAGGCGCTGGACGAAGAGGTGCTCGATCAGCTCGAGGGCGTGGTGGATTCCCACCTGCAGCGTATGGCGGGCGACGAGGAACTGGCTATCGTCTGGGAAAATTGAGCGCGCCGACGTCGCTCCGCCTGGCCCACCTCGGCATGCTGCTGTGGGCCCTGCTGGTGGGGCTGTCGTTTCCCGCCGTGGGGCTGATGAGCGAGCTGCCGCCGCTGTCGCTCACCGCCCTGCGTTTTGCCATCGCCTGTGCCGGGCTGTGGTGGCTGGCGCGGCGCTCGTCCGACTTCCTCCCGCCCTGGCGGGTGTTGCCGCTCTACACCCTGATGGGGCTGTGCCTGGCCGGTTTCTTCGGCGCCATGTTCTGGGCCGCCCATCACGCCACCGCGCTCTCCATGGCCACCCTCTACGTCACCGTGCCGCTGCTGGCCTACCTGCTGGGGCTCGGTTTTCGCGTCGAGCGGTTGGGCTGGCAGCTGCCGGCCATTCTCGCGCTGGGAGCTGCTGGGGCACTGGCGCTCGCCTTCGCTGAGGCCCGCAGCCACGGCGAAGGCATGCGGGTGGGGGTCGGCGAGGCGGTGTTCTTCCTCGGCTGCGTGTCGTCGGCGCTCTATCCGGTGCTGAGCAAATGGGGGCTGGCGCGGGAGTGGCTGCCAGAGTCGGCGGCGGTACGCACCTTCTGGAGCCTGGGGCTGGGCGGCATCGCCATCGGCCTGCTGGGACTCGCCATCGAACCCGCCACGCAGCTCGTTACCATGCGCTGGCAGGATCTGGCTCTGGTGGTCTATCTCGGGCTCTTCTCCAGTGCGCTCACCTTCTGGCTGATGCAGCGCGCTACCTCGGTGCTCACGCCGGGAGCCGTGACCGCCTACGGCTACATGGTGCCCTTCGTCTCCATGCTGCTGCTATTCGTCAACGCCCCCGAGCAGCTCGGCTGGCACTGGCTGCCGGGCAGCGCTCTGGTGCTCGCCGCCATCGGGCTGCTGCTGTGTCAGGATGGCAAAGCGGCCCGTTAATCCAGCTTGTCGTCATCCGTGGCTTCGCTACCTGGCGTCGCGGCCAGCCGCGCAAAATGGCGGCGAATTTCGGCGTAGAGCTCGCTCACGTCCTCCACGTGACGGCGCGAGAAGTGGAACGGCACCAGCTGGCCGACCCCGGCCGCGGCGGCGATTTCACCGCAGGCGCGGGCGGTCAGATGGCCGGTAAGCCGGGCCTGCTCGGCCTGGTCTTCACGAAACGAAGCCTCGCAGAACAGCACCTCGGCGCCGTGGGCAAGCGCACCTAGGCGCTCGCGGTTTTCCGGCGTGTCGCCGAAGTCGGTGGCATAGACCAGGCGCTGGCCCGGCTGCGCGAACAGCAGTTGCTCGGCCAGTTCGACGACGGAGTGCCGGCTGCCGTCGGGCAGGGCAATCTCGTCTGCGTTGCCTTCCAGCGCGCGCTGCTTGAGCTCGCCGAGCCAGGGGCCGGGCGCCCAGCCGTGGGCGTCCAGGCACTCCTTGCGCACCTTGAGCTGCGTCGCCGGCTCGTAGGCGAAGGCCAGCACCGGGGTGCCGTGATCCAGCGTGGCGGCGCGCACGCGAAAGCCGGGCTCGGCGTGGATCACGCCGCCATCCACCTCGCGTGGGGAGAGTACCTGCATCGGCTGCCCGGCAACGAGGCGATAGTGGGCCAGGCGCTCGCCGTGCAGCTCGAAGACCTCGAAGCGGGGCGCCTTCTCCTCGACCCGGTCCCACAGGATGCCGCGCAGAAAACCATCCAAGTGAGTGGCGAGCCCGGGCGGGCCGTAGACACGGCAGGCCGGATAGTCGCCGATGCGTGAGCGCAGCAGCCACAGGAAACCGCCGACATGGTCGACGTGGGCGTGGCTGATGAAGACGTCGCTGATCTGGTGGGCCAGCCGCGCCGGTAGTCGGCCGGGGTCGCCCAGGTCGAACAGCAGGCTGCGCTTGCGGTGGCGCAGGCGCAGATGCAGCAGCGGGTCGCCGAATACGCCGTTGACCAGCGTGGCGCGCAGTCCATTGAAGCGCAGCGTCGGGCGGGGGCCGGTGGTGTTTTCCTGAGGGGTAGTCGAGAGCGTCGGCTCTTCGCCGGATGCGGTCGACGAGGGGCGAGGATGGGGGCGCGCCGTGCCGAGCTGACCCTCGGCGTTGCGCCGGGCATCGCGAATGACCAGGGTGCGCGGCGTGTTCGTCAGGGGCGGAGTGCGCACGCTGAGCCGATGGCTCTCCACAGCGATGACTTCGCCCATGGCCAGGCTCGTCCCGGCGGCATCGAGCAGGCCGACCTGGCGTCCTGGCCAGGCATGAGGAGCATCGCCGGGCGGCGGGGCGCCGACGATGATCAGCGCCGACAGGTCGAGTTCCCGCGTCTCGGCGCCGTCGAGATAGGCGTCCCAGGCGCCGGTGCGCCACTGGCGGCGCAGCTGTTTGCCGGGGTGGCGCGCCTGAGGGTGCGCGGGCAGGTTCAGCGTCGCCAGGCCAAGGGCGGAGCGCTCATGTGGATACGGATCGCGCTCCTGCGCCGGCGCCAGGCGTACCACGGCACTCACCCGGCCGGCGTTGGCCAGTGCCGGCAGCAGCTCGGCGCCGCCGATACCGCGCTCCACGCCAGGAGCGTCGATGAGCAGCGGCGTCGCGTCGAGCCGTGCGACCATGCGGCGTACGGCTTCTATCAGCGGCAGGCGGAAGCGGGCGCTGTCCAGCGTGGCCAGTGCCTCGATGGCTTCCAGCTGCCAGTCGCCCAGGCGCGCATCCCAGCGCCCCAGGCGCTCATCCCAGTGCCCCAGGCATACGGCGCCGGGCGGGCCGAAGCCGGGCAGACCGGGGTCGGCGGCCAGGCAACGACACACCTGGCCGCGTTCGGCCAGGGCCGCCGCCGCGCTTCGTGCCAGGGTGCTCTTGCCGCTGCCGGGTGGGCCGGTGAGCAGCACGCGCGGATGTCGTTCGAGCAGCTCGACCAAGGCGGCTACGCGGGTGGTGTCGGGCGGCATCGGCTCAGACATGGCGTTCCTTGTGTGGGGGCGTCATGCCCAGTGTGGGCGATTCCGCCGCCGCTGCCCAAGCGCCCGGCCAGCCCGGTCGATGCTCTGATATACTGCTTCGATTCCCACTCGTCAGCTTTCGCAGGAGTCCGCATGACCCGTATCGCCATCGTCGGTGTCGCCGGCCGCATGGGCCGCACCCTGGTCAACGCCGTGCAGGAGGATGCCGGCGCCACCCTGGCCGGCGGTATCGTCGAGCCGGGCAGTTCGCTGGTTGGGGCCGATATCGGCGAGTTGGCGGGGCTCGGCAAGCTGGGCGTCGCCGCGGTGGACTCCCTCGAGGCCATCGTCGACGACTTCGACGTGTTGATCGACTTCACCGCCCCCCAGGTCACGCTGGCCAACCTGTCCTTCTGCGCGGCGCACGGCAAGCGCATGGTGATCGGCACCACCGGACTTGCCGACGACGAGCTGGCCGAGCTTGACGGCTATCGCGAGCGGCTGCCCTTCGTCTTCGCCCCCAACATGAGCGTCGGAGTGAACCTGACCCTCAAGCTGCTCGAGACTGCGGCCCGGGCGCTGGGCGACGAGGGCTACGACATCGAGGTGATCGAGGCTCACCACCGGCACAAGGTCGACGCGCCCTCCGGCACCGCGCTGAAGATGGGCGAGGTGGTGGCCGAGGCGCTGGGGCGCACGCTCAAGGAGCACGGCGTGTTCGAGCGTGTCGGCCAGTGCGGGCCGCGGGACCCCAAGGAGATCGGTTTCGCCACGGTGCGCGCCGGCGACATCGTCGGCGAGCACACGGTGATGTTCGCCACCGAGGGCGAGCGCATCGAGATCACCCACAAGGCCTCGAGCCGCATGACCTTCGCCAAGGGCGCGGTGAGGGCGGCGCGCTGGGTCGCCGACCAGAGTAATGGACGTTACGGCATGCAGGACGTGTTGGGCCTGTAAGCGCAGGGCAAGCCACGCGAGACGCCGGGGACAGGTTGAAAAAAGGAGAGAGGGAGCTGTCGACGGGGTAGTCCCGAGGACATCGCCAACTGCTCTGGACTGCCCGATGGGGGTAGCCGCTGAGCGCCATTTCCTGTAACATCTCCAAAATTTTGGCCGGGCGCCTGAAATACAGCAGTCCAACTGCGCGCTTGTTGCGTGGCCAGCCCCGAGCAAACAGAGACAACAAGCGGGATGAAACCGGTTCCATCGGCTTCGTCCCGCTTTTTTACGAGCCAAATCTGTCGCCGCGACGATAGCCGCCGAGCCTGCGCCCCTCAGGCTCGCACCAGCATGGGAGGACCTTGTCTTGAACAGCCCCGCATTGAGCAGACCCGCGATATTGGCCCTGGAAAACGGCAGCGTGTTTCACGGCACCGCCATCGGCGCCGATGGGCAGACCAGCGGCGAGGTGGTGTTCAATACAGCCATGACCGGCTATCAGGAGATCCTCACCGATCTCTCCTACACCCGACAGATCGTGACCCTGACCTACCCGCACATCGGTAACACCGGCGTCAACGCCGAAGACGTCGAGTCGGGCTCGATCGCCGCCGCCGGCCTGGTGATCCGCGACCTGCCGCTCATCGCCAGCAACTTCCGCTCCGAGCAGTCGCTCTCCGACTACCTCAAGAGCCAGAACGTGCTCGGCATCGCCGATATCGACACCCGCCGCCTGACCCGCATCCTGCGCGACAAGGGGGCCCAGAACGGCGCCATCCTGGCGGGGCGGGAGGCCGAGGGCGAAGACGCCGTCGAGCGTGCGCTGGCCGCGGCGCGGGCGTTCCCCGGGCTCAAGGGCATGGATCTGGCCAAGGAAGTCAGCTGCAAGCAGGCCTACGAGTGGAACGAGGCAGAGTGGGTGCTGGGCCAGGGTAACGTCGATGCCAGTGGCAGCGAGCGCCCCTTCCACGTGGTGGTCTACGACTACGGCGTGAAGTACAACATCCTGCGCATGCTGGCCTCCCGCGGCTGTCGCCTCACCGTGGTGCCGGCGCAGACCCCGGCCAGCGACGTGCTGGCGCGCAATCCGGACGGCATCCTGCTGGCCAACGGTCCCGGCGACCCCGCCCCCTGCGACTACGCCATCAAGGCGATCCAGGAGATTCTCGAGACCAACGTGCCGGTGTTCGGCATCTGCCTCGGCCATCAGCTGCTGGCCCTGGCCGCCGGTGCCAAGACGGTGAAGATGAACCACGGCCACCACGGTGCCAACCACCCGGTGCAGGATCTCGACAGCGGCCACGTGATGATCACCAGCCAGAACCACGGCTTCGCCGTCGACGAGGCGAGCCTGCCGGGCAACGTGCGCGCCATTCACCGTTCGCTGTTCGACGGCACGCTGCAGGGCATCGAGCTGACCGACCGCCCGGCCTTCAGCTTCCAGGGCCACCCGGAAGCGAGCCCCGGACCGCGCGACGTGTCGCCGCTGTTCGACCGCTTCGTGACGATGATGCGTGAGCGCCGCTGAGCGGCGCCGCCTTCGTCTTATCGCCTGCTATCAACGAATCCAGCCGCGGGAACCGACATGCCCAAGCGTACCGACATAAACAGCATCCTGATCATTGGCGCCGGCCCCATCGTCATCGGCCAGGCGTGCGAATTCGACTACTCCGGCGCCCAGGCCTGCAAGGCGCTGCGTGAGGAGGGCTACCGGGTCATCCTGGTCAACTCCAACCCGGCCACCATCATGACCGACCCGGTGATGGCCGACGCCACCTATATCGAGCCGATCACCTGGCAGGCGGTGGAGAAGATCATCGAGGCCGAGCGCCCCGACGCCATCCTGCCCACCATGGGCGGCCAGACCGCGCTGAACTGTGCGCTGGCGCTCGACAAGCACGGCGTGCTCGAGAAGTACGGCGTGGAGATGATCGGCGCCAACGCCGACACCATCGACAAGGCCGAAGACCGCGACCGCTTCGACAAGGCGATGAAGAACATCGGACTGGAGTGCCCGCGGGCCAAGGTCGCCCACTCCATGGAAGAGGCCTGGGAGATCCAGGCCGAGCTCGGCTTCCCGGTGATCATCCGCCCCTCCTTCACCATGGGCGGCTCCGGCGGCGGCGTGGCCTACAACAAGGAGGAGTTCGAGGAGATCTGCGATCGTGGCTTCGACCTCTCGCCCACCAAGGAGCTGCTGATCGACGAGTCGCTGCTGGGCTGGAAGGAGTACGAGATGGAGGTCGTTCGTGACAAGAACGACAACTGCATCATCGTCTGCGCGATCGAGAACTTCGACCCCATGGGCGTGCATACCGGCGACTCCATCACCGTGGCCCCGGCGCAGACGCTGACCGACAAGGAATACCAGATCATGCGCGACGCATCGCTTGCGGTGCTACGCGAGATCGGCGTCGAGACCGGCGGCTCCAACGTGCAGTTCGGCGTCGACCCCAAGACCGGGCGCATGGTGGTCATCGAGATGAACCCGCGGGTGTCGCGCTCCTCGGCGCTGGCCTCCAAGGCCACCGGCTTCCCGATCGCCAAGATCGCCGCCAAGCTGGCGGTGGGCTACACCCTGGACGAGCTCTCCAACGACATCACCGGCGGCCGCACCCCGGCTTCGTTCGAGCCCTCCATCGACTACGTGGTCACCAAGATTCCGCGCTTCACCTTCGAGAAGTTCCCCCAGGCCAACGACCGCCTCACCACCCAGATGAAGTCGGTGGGCGAGGTGATGGCCATCGGGCGTACCTTCCAGGAGTCGCTGCAGAAGGCGCTGCGCGGGCTCGAGACCGGCAATGACGGCCTCGACCCCAAGGTGAGCGAGTTCACCGAAGAGGCGATGCAGCACATCAAGGGTGAGCTGCAGGCCGCCGGCGCCGAGCGCATCTTCTACATCGCCGACGCCATGCGCGCCGGCCTGAGCGTGGAAGAGATCTTCACCCTGACCAATATCGACCCCTGGTTCCTGGTCCAGCTCGAGGAACTGGTGCGTATCGAGCAGGACGTGGCCAAGCGCTCGCTCTCAGAGTTCAGCGCCCAGGAGCTGTTCCGTCTCAAGCGCAAGGGCTTCTCCGACGCGCGCCTGGCCAAGCTGCTCGGCGTTTCCGAGAAGGAATTCCGCAAGACCCGCCAGAAGGCCGGCATCCGCCCGGTCTACAAGCGCGTCGACACCTGTGCCGCCGAGTTCGCCTCGGACACCGCCTACATGTACTCCACCTATGAGGAGGAGTGCGAGGCCGAGGTCAGCGACCGTCAGAAGATCATGGTGCTGGGCGGCGGGCCCAACCGCATCGGTCAGGGCATCGAGTTCGACTACTGCTGCGTCCACGCCGCCTTCGCCATGCGCGACGACGGCTACGAGACCATCATGGTCAACTGCAACCCGGAGACCGTCTCCACCGACTACGACACCTCCGACCGCCTCTACTTCGAACCGGTGACCCTGGA
Source organism: Halomonas sp. KM-1 (assembly GCF_000246875.1). Taxonomy (NCBI): domain Bacteria; kingdom Pseudomonadati; phylum Pseudomonadota; class Gammaproteobacteria; order Oceanospirillales; family Halomonadaceae; genus Halomonas; species Halomonas sp. KM-1. Next base: position 31,425 of record NZ_BAEU01000003.1, on the reverse strand, counting down.
GGACGTGCTGGAGATCGCCGACAAGGAGCAGCCGGTCGGCGTGATCGTGCAGTTCGGCGGCCAGACCCCGCTCAAGCTCGCCCGTGAGCTCGAGGCCGCCGGCGTGCCGATCATCGGCACCACCCCGGACGCCATCGACCGTGCCGAGGACCGCGAGCGTTTCCAGCAGATGATAGACAAGCTGGGCCTCAAGCAGCCGCCCAACGCCACCGCGCGCAGCTTCGACGAGGCCTTCGCCAAGGCCGAGGCGATCGGCTACCCGCTGGTGGTGCGGCCGAGCTACGTGCTCGGCGGTCGTGCCATGGAGATCGTCTACTCCGCCGACGAGCTGGAGAACTACATGACCCACGCGGTCAAGGTCTCCAACGACTCGCCGGTGCTGCTCGACCACTTCCTCAATGCTGCCATCGAGATCGACATCGATGCCGTTTCCGACGGCCACGAAGTGGTAATCGGCGGCATCATGCAGCACATCGAGCAGGCCGGCGTGCACTCCGGCGACTCCGCCTGTGCGCTGCCGCCCTATTCGCTGCCCGCCGAGGTGCAGGACGAGATGCGCGATCAGGTCAAGCGCATGGCCGTCGAGCTCGGCGTGGTGGGCCTGATGAACGTGCAGCTGGCGTGGCAGGACGGCGAGATCTACGTCATCGAGGTCAACCCGCGCGCCTCGCGCACCGCGCCCTTCGTCTCCAAGTGCATCGGCACCTCGCTGGCCCAGATCGCCGCACGCTGCATGGCCGGCAAGAGCCTGGTCGAGCAGGGCTTCACCCGCGAGATCGTGCCGCACTTCTACAGCGTCAAGGAGGCGGTGTTCCCGTTCAACAAGTTCCCCGGCGTCGACCCGATCCTGTCGCCGGAGATGAAGTCCACCGGCGAGGTGATGGGCTCGGGCGAAACCTTTGCCGAGGCCTTCTACAAGGCGCAGCTGGGTGCCGGCGAGGCGATTCCCAAGCTCGAAGGCGAGCGTAAGGCGTTCCTCTCGGTACGTGAACCGGACAAGGCGGGAGTTATCGAGATCGCCCGTTCTCTGCTAGGATTGGGGTTCACCCTGTGCGCGACTCGCGGCACCGCCGCAGCCCTCGAAGCCGCCGGCCTCGAGGTGGAAGTCGTCAACAAGGTCTATGAAGGTCGTCCGCATATCGTCGATCTGCTCAAGAACGACGACATCGCCTATATCGTCAATACCACCGAGGGTCGCCAGGCGATCAACGACTCTTCGGTGATCCGCCGCACCGCACTGGCCCGCAAGGTGCCCTATGCCACTACGTTGGCAGGGGCCAGTGCCGTTTGCATGGCACTGGAATATGGCAACGAGATCACGGTGCGGCGGTTACAGGAACTGCATGCAGGAGCAACGCAATGAACAAGGTCCCGATGACCGTTGCCGGCGAAGCACGCCTGCGCAAGGAACTCGAGGAGCTCAAGAGCGAGGCGCGGCCCAAGGTGATCGCGGCCATCGCTGAAGCCCGTGAGCATGGCGATCTCAAGGAGAACGCCGAGTACCATGCGGCGCGTGAGCAGCAGGGCTTCATCGAGGGGCGTATCCAGGAGATCGAGAGCAAGCTCTCCAACGCCCAGGTGATCGATGTGGCCAAGTTGCCGCAGACCGGCAAGGTGATCTTCGGTGTCACCGTGGAGCTGATCAATCTCGGCAACGACGAGGAGGTCAGCTACCAGATCGTCGGCGAGGACGAAGCCGACATCAAGGCCGGCAAGATCTCCGTCACTTCACCCATTGCCCGTGCTCTAATCGGCAAGGAAGAGGGCGACGTGGTGGTGGTCAGCACGCCGGGCGGCGAGGTCGAGTACGAGATTTCCAGCGTCGATCACCGCTGAGCCCAGCTGAGTTCAGTCCAGCCCGGGCCGGTACGAAAAAGCCCGCGACATCATGTCGCGGGCTTGTTTTTTTAGGCCTTGGCTCTTTTTGGGCCTTGCCTCTGCGGCTTGCTTCAGTGCCGACCGTGGTGGTTCTCGAAGCGCTTGACGTTGGAGAGCTTCGGGTTGGCCTGGGGGCTCTTGCGGTAGAGCAGTGCCATCTTGCCGATGGTCTGCACGCGCTCGGCGCCGCTGGCCGCCAGCAGCTCCTCGAGCATGGCGGCGCGGTCGTCGCGCTCCGGCAGGGCCAGCTTGACCTTGATCAGCTCGTGATCGGACAGCGCCCGGTCGAGTTCCGCCAGCACGCCCTCGGAGACACCGTTCTCCGACACCGTCACCACCGGGTTGAGATGGTGGCCGATGCTGCGAAATGCTTTCTTTTGTGCCTGTGACAAGCTCATGGTATCTTGCGTCTTCCCGGTTGCGCGTAACCTGTCATGGTACGGTGAAATGCGCGCCGGCGAAAGCATGGCAAGGCCCGCCGGGCCCTCGTCCAGCTCTGCATCACACCGAACCGGGCCGGCATGTCTGCGCTCCGCTCGGCGTCTTCAGTCAAGGTGATCGTGTGGCTCGATCCACTTCCTCGTCCCGCAACGGCGCATCCGACGGCTCGCGCCGTCAGCAGCCTGGTGTCAGCAAAGGCAGTGCCAGCAAGGGCAGCGCCGGCAAGAGCAATGCCAGCAAGAGCAATGCCAGCAAGAGCAGCGCCGGCTGGCTCAAGGAGCACTTCGACGACCGTTTCGTGCAGCAGAGCTGGCAGGACGGCTATCGCTCCCGTGCCAGCTACAAGCTGCTGGCGCTCGACGAGAAGGACCGGTTGTTCAAGCCCGGCATGAGCGTGATCGACCTGGGCGCGGCCCCGGGCGGCTGGAGTCAGGTGGCGGCCGACCGCGTGGGTCCTGAAGGCATGGTGATCGCCTCGGACATCCTCGAGATGGATGCCCTGGCCGGCGTCGAGTTCATTCAGGGCGACTTCACCGAGGAGGCCGTGCTGGAGGCGATACTCGCCACCCTCGATGGCAGGCCGGTGGACCTTGTTATGTCCGACATGGCCCCCAATATGAGTGGTATGAGCGCCATCGACCAACCCCAGGCCATGTACCTGGTGGAGCTGGCGCTGGACTTGGCGCGCCAGACCCTGCGCCCCGGCGGTCGCTTCCTGGCCAAGGTGTTCCAGGGCGAAGGCTTCGATGCCTACCTGAAGGAGCTGCGTGAGAGCTTTACCAAGGTGGTGACGCGCAAGCCGGAGGCATCCCGCGCCCGTTCGCGCGAGGTCTACCTGCTGGCAGACGGATTTCGGGGCTGAGCCGCGGCTCGGCCCGACGACACGAGCCAGGGTGCGGCGGTGCCGTCCCTGGGCGATCGACAATAGCTTAAGACTAACAGCTCCATGACCAGACATGGCCGCCCAACTGTGCCACAGTGTGTGGTGGCGCGGGTGCGGCCCGCGAGGCGGAACATGGCCGCTCCATTCGTGGTCTTAGAGCCAGGCATCGTTGGCCGAGAGTAGCTTGCAATGAGGGTAGACCCTTGAATGATATGGCGAAGAATCTGATCCTCTGGTTGGTCATCGCGGCAGTGCTGCTGACGGTGTTCAACAATTTCACCGTCGATACGACACCGCAGACGATGAACTATTCCCAGTTCGTCCAGCAGGTGCAGAACCAGCAGGTCCGCAGCGTGACCATCGACGGCTACCGGATCACCGGCGAGCGCGCCGACGGCTCGCAGTTCCAGACCATCCGTCCGGCGGCGGAAGATCCCAAGCTGATCGACGACCTGCTCACCCATAACGTCACCGTGATAGGTCGCGAGCCGCAGGAGCAGAGCCTGTGGACCCGGCTGTTGATCGCCAGCTTCCCGATCCTCCTGATTCTCGCCATCTTCATGTTCTTCATGCGCCAGATGCAGGGTGGCGCCGGCGGCAAGGGCGGGCCGATGAGCTTCGGCAAGTCCAAGGCCAAGCTGCTCTCCCAGGATCAGATCAAGACCACCTTCGCCGACGTCGCCGGCTGCGACGAGGCCAAGGAAGAGGTCGAGGAGCTGGTCGACTTCCTGCGCGACCCCTCCAAGTTCCAGCGTCTGGGCGGCACCATTCCCCGCGGCGTACTGATGGTGGGGCCGCCGGGTACCGGTAAGACGCTGCTGGCCAAGTCCATCGCCGGCGAGGCCAAGGTGCCGTTCTTCTCGATCTCCGGCTCCGACTTCGTCGAAATGTTCGTCGGCGTGGGTGCGTCCCGCGTGCGCGACATGTTCGAACAGGCCAAGAAGCAGGCCCCCTGCATCATCTTCATCGACGAGATCGACGCCGTGGGCCGCTCGCGCGGCGCCGGCATGGGCGGCGGCAACGACGAGCGCGAGCAGACGCTGAACCAGCTGCTGGTGGAGATGGACGGCTTCGAGGCCAACGAGGGCATCATCGTCATCGCCGCCACCAACCGTCCCGACGTGCTCGACCCGGCGCTGCTGCGTCCGGGCCGCTTCGACCGTCAGGTGGTGGTGCCGCTGCCCGACATCCGCGGCCGTGAGCATATCCTCAACGTGCACCTGCGCAAGGTGCCGCTGGCCGACGACGTCAAGCCGTCACTGATCGCCCGCGGTACCCCCGGCTTCTCCGGTGCCGACCTGGCCAACCTGGTCAACGAGGCGGCGCTGTTCGCCGCGCGGCGCAACAAGCGCCTGGTGGGCATGGAAGAGCTGGAGCTGGCCAAGGACAAGATCATGATGGGCGCCGAGCGCCGCTCCATGGTCATGACCGACAAGGAAAAGCTCAACACCGCCTACCACGAGTCGGGCCACGCCATCATCGGTCTGGTGATGCCGGAGCACGACCCGGTCTACAAGGTCACCATCATTCCGCGCGGTCGTGCCCTGGGTGTGACCATGTTCCTGCCCGAGCAGGATCGCTACAGCCTGTCGCGTCAGCAGATCCTCAGTCAGATCTGCTCGCTGTTCGGCGGCCGTATCGCCGAGGAGATGACCCTGGGGCCGAACGGTGTCACCACCGGGGCTTCCAACGACATCAAGCGCGCTACCGAGCTGGCCCACAACATGGTCGCCAAGTGGGGCCTCTCCGAGGAGATGGGCCCGATCATGTACGACGAGGACGAGTCGCATCAGTTCCTCGGCGGCCCGGGCCAGGGCGGCGGCAAGCTGAAGTCCGGCGAGACCGTCTCCAAGCTCGACAAGGAGGTGCGCAAGGTCATCGACGAGTGCTACGCCAAGGCCAAGCAGATCCTCGAGGAAAACCGCGACAAGCTCGACGCCATGGCCGAAGCGCTGATGCAGTACGAGACCATCGACGCCGATCAGCTCAAGGACATCATGGAAGGCCGTACGCCGCGTCCGCCCAAGGACTGGGAAGACGGTGACTCGGGCACCGGCGCGCCAGTAAGCGGCGAGGCAGAGCCCAAGCCCGAAGCGGAGCCGGCACCGCAGCCGACCGATAGCAGTGGCGACGGCGGCGATGGCGGAGACCACGGTGACGAGGATGAGGACGACGAGCCTCGCCGCCGTCCCTCCGATCCGCTGGGCGGTCCCGCCGGATCGTGAGCCGCGATGCCGACACAGGCGCCCCACCGGGGCGCCTTTGCCGTGGGGCGACCTGACCCGACCCATGTCACAGGATGCATGACATGACAGATTCTCCTTCAGCGATTTGGCTGCCGTGTGGGCGGCATCGTCTGGACCTCTCCTACCCCCGCGTGATGGGGATTCTCAACGTCACTCCCGACTCCTTCTCCGACGGCGGCCGCCATGTCGCCATCGACGATGCCCTGCGTCACGCCGAGCGCATGCTGGCTGAGGGCGCGGCGATCATCGATGTGGGCGGCGAATCGACCCGCCCCGGCTCGCAGCCGGTGGCCACGCAGGAGGAACTGGACCGCGTGGCGCCGGTGGTCGAGCGGCTGGTGTGCGAACTCGATGCGCTGGTGTCGGTGGATACCAGCAATCCCGACGTGATGCGCGAGGTCGCTCAGCTGGGCGCCGGTATGCTCAACGACGTGCGCGCCCTGCAGCGCGAGGGTGCGCTGGAGGCGGCAGTCGGTACCGGCCTGCCGGTGTGCCTGATGCACATGCAGGGCGAACCACGCGACATGCAGCAGGCGCCCCACTACGATGAGCCTATCGAGGAGGCGGTGGCCGGATTCCTCGCCGCCCGGGTGGCGGCCTGCGAGGCCGCGGGGCTGCGTCGTGAGCGGCTGCTGCTCGACCCCGGCTTCGGCTTCGGCAAGACCGTGGAGCACAATCTGCGCCTGCTCAACCGCATGGAGCGCTTGGCCGAACTCGAGCTGCCGCTGCTGGTGGGCATGTCGCGCAAGAGCATGATCGGCAAGGTGCTGGGACGGCCGGTGGAGGAGCGTCTGCCCGGCGGGCTGGCGCTGGCGTCGCTGGCGATCGAGCGCGGCGCACGTATCCTGCGCGTCCATGACGTTGGCCCTGCCATGGATGCGGTGAACATGACCTGGGCCGTGCTTAGGGAAGGCTGCGAGAATGACTAGAAAATACTTTGGTACGGATGGCATTCGTGGGACGGTCGGCGAGTACCCCATTACGCCGGATTTCATGCTCAAGCTGGGCTGGGCCATGGGGCGGGTGCTGGCCCGTGAGTCGGGGCGCGCACGAGTCCTGATCGGCAAGGACACGCGCATCTCGGGTTACATGTTCGAATCGGCCCTGGAGGCGGGCCTCTCCGCCGCCGGCGTCGACGTGGCGCTGCTCGGTCCGATGCCCACCCCGGCGATCGCCTATCTCACGCGCACCTTCCGCGCCGATGCCGGTATCGTCATTTCGGCGTCGCACAACCCCTTTGCCGACAACGGCATCAAGTTCTTCTCCACCGCGGGTACCAAGCTTGCCGATGAGCTCGAAGAGCGTATCGAGGCGATGCTGGACGAGCCGCTGACCACGGTGGCGGCGGACAGGCTGGGCAAGGCGATGCGCATCGACGACGCGGCCGGTCGCTACATCGAATTCTGCAAGTCGACCATTCCCAACCGGGTCAGCTTGCACGGGCTGCGCATGGTGCTCGACTGTGCCCATGGCGCCACCTACCACATTGCGCCCAGCGTGTTCCGCGAGCTGGGTGCCGAGGTCAGCCTGGTCGGGGCCAGCCCCGACGGCCTCAACATCAACCGTGACGTCGGTTCCACCTCGCCGGCCTCCCTGCGGGCGGCGGTGATTCAACAGAGCGCCGACCTGGGCATCGCCTTCGACGGCGACGGTGACCGGGTGCTGATGGTCGATGCCGACGGTCGCGAGATCGATGGCGACGACATCCTCTACCTGATCGCCCGCGACCGCCATCAGCGCGGCCAGCTGGTGGGCGGCGTGGTCGGCACCCTGATGACCAACTTTGGCCTGGCCATGGCGCTCGAGAACATGGGCATTCCCTTCGAGCGTGCCAAGGTCGGCGACCGCTACGTGGTGGAGCGCCTGCTGGCCAATGACTGGCAGCTGGGCGGCGAGTCGTCCGGTCACATCGTCTGCGCCGACGTGCAGAGCACCGGTGACGGTATCGTCTCGGCGCTGCAGGTGCTGGCGATCATGATCAGCGAGGGTAAGCCTCTGCACACGCTGCTCGCCGGGCTGGAGAAGGTGCCGCAGGTACTGGTCAACGTGCGCCTGACGCCGGGCAGCGATGCCAAGGCGCTGATGGCGAGCCCGGCCGTCAAGGATGCCGTGGCCGAGGCGGAGGCGGAGCTGGGCGACGAGGGACGCGTACTGCTGCGCCCTTCGGGCACCGAGCCGCTGATTCGCGTCATGGTCGAAGGGCGCGCGCATCTCGACGTCGAGGGGTTGGCGCAGCGCCTGGCCGCTCAGGTCGAGGGAGAGTTGGGTTGACAACCGCCGCAACGGTTGTCTTGACTAGGCACCTCCTATACCATTTCGCTCCACTTTGAAAGAGGATGCAGCATGCGCACGCCGCTGATTGCCGGGAACTGGAAGATGAACGGTTCGGCCGCGCTGGTCGAGGAGTTCGGTCAGCGTTTCGCCGAAAAGACGCTCCCGGCGTCGCTGGACGTGGTCGTTCTGCCGCCTTTTCCCTATCTGGACGCGGCCCGGCGCGCCTTCGATGGCACGCCGATCCGCCTGGGGGCGCAAACCTTGAACCCGCTGCACTCCGGTGCCCGCACCGGCGAGGTGAGCGGGCGCATGCTCAAGGAGTTCGGCGTGGAATACGCCCTCGCGGGCCACTCCGAGCGTCGTCAGCTCTATCGCGAGGATGACGAGGCCGTGCTCGACCGGTTGCTGGCCGCGCTGAACGTGGGGATAACCCCGATTCTGTGCGTGGGCGAGACGCTGGAAGAGCGCGATGCCGGCAAGACCATGGAAGTGGTGCTGCGTCAGGTGGGCTATGTGATGGCCCGGCTGGAGCCCGATCAGCGTGAGCGTGTCGTCATCGCTTACGAACCGGTCTGGGCGATCGGTACCGGCCGCACGGCCACGCCCGAGCAGGCCCAGGAGGTCATGGCCGGTATTCGCGAATACCAGGCCGGCTATGATCGTGCTCTAGCGGCGGGCCTGCGTCTGCTCTACGGCGGCAGCATGAATGCCGACAACGCGGCTGAGCTGCTGGCTCAGCCCGACATCGACGGCGGCCTGGTGGGCGGTGCTTCGCTCAAGGTCGACGATTTCCTAGCCATTTGTCAGTCAGCAGGTTGAACTCATGCAAGTTGCCATTCTCATGATCCATGTGGCGATTGCCGTCGCCCTGGTCGTTCTCATCCTGCTTCAGCAGGGCAAGGGCGCCGAAGCCGGTGCCGCCTTCGGTGGCGGTGCCTCGCAGACCGTATTCGGCTCGCGCGGGACCGGCAGTTTTCTTTCGCGCACCACGGCGGTGCTGGCGGCGGCCTTCTTCGCCACTTCGCTGACACTGGCCTACTTCGCCACCCAGGCCGGGCAGGCGCCGGAAGCGGGAATTCCCGATGCGCGCCTGATCGAACAGCAGCGCGGCTTGCCAACGCTTGACGATGAAGCCCGCGACGTGGATAATACCGCGCCAGTGCTGGAGGAAAGCGGCGACTGAGTCGCGCTTCCGGCAGTCAAGCAAGCCGAAGTGGTGGAATTGGTAGACACGCTATCTTGAGGGGGTAGTGACCGTAAGGTCGTGCGGGTTCAAGTCCCGCCTTCGGCACCATCTGAAACGCTGCGAGCCCAATGGGGTCGTGAGTCGTCAGAAGCAGGATTGGCACCAGGAAGATTGCAGGTCCGTGTTAGCGCAAGTCTCCTTGACGCAAGCGCTTTCCACGCCTACAATCGCCGACCTGGAATGTTGCGGGGTGGAGCAGTCTGGTAGCTCGTCGGGCTCATAACCCGAAGGTCATCGGTTCAAATCCGGTCCCCGCTACCATTTTCAGCCAGGTGTTCCTATAAGGGATGCAGAGTGGCGAAAGTGGTACTACAGGTTTCTTGTGAAAGGCCCCTTCCTGCGAAGGGGCTTTTTGTTAGCAGCTTACTGCCGGCATGGGTCGGCAGTGCTTATCCGGGCAATGCCAATCAGCCACCTAGCTTTCCTGTTCACTCCCGGCCAGGTGCCTGATGCAACGGCTGTAGGAGCTTTTTCTGTGGCACTCAAGGACGCTGCGCTGCATGCGCTGATCGAACCGGTGGTCACCGCCATGGGATTCGAGCTCTGGGGCATCGAGTATCGCCCCCAGGGCAAGCACTCCCAGTTGGTGATCTACATTGATCATGCCGACGGTGTGAGCGTGGACCACTGCGCCGACGTGAGCCGTCAGGTCAGTGCCGTGCTCGACGTGGAGGATCCCATCCCGGGCGAGTATCGCCTGGAGGTGTCGTCACCGGGGATGGATCGTCCGCTCTACACCCTCGATCAGTTCGCTCGCTACGCTGGGCACGAGGTAGCACTGAAACTGCGCGTGGCCTTCGACGGACGGCGCAAGTTCCAGGGGTTGCTGGCCGGTATCGAGGAAGACGAGGTCTTGCTGCAGCTCGACGGCGAGGAATACTGCTTTCCCATCGAAAGCATCGATCAGGCACGGGTAGTCCCGCGATTCGAGGACTGAGGCGCAGGCCAGGTTCGGTGCACAAGAACAGGTTTTCTGGCGAGGCAAAGGCATGAGTAAAGAAATTCTGATGGTCGTCGATGCGATCTCAAACGAGAAGGGCGTACCCCGCCAAGTGATCTTCGAGGCGGTGGAGGCGGCGCTGGCCAGCGCGTCACGCAAGCGCTTCGAAGGTCGCGAGGTCAGCGTGCGCGTGCATATCGATCGTCAAACGGGTGACTACGAAACCTTCCGCCGCTGGGAGGTGGTGGAGGACGACGAGTTCGAGAACCCCGACGCCGAGATCAAGGAGTCCTTCGCCGCGCGTCGCGAGACGCCGCTCAAGCTGGGTGATGTGGTCGAGGAGCAGATCGAGAATGCTGCCTTCGGTCGCATCGCCGCCCAGACCGCCAAGCAGGTCATCGTGCAGAAGGTGCGCGAGGCCGAGCGCGCCGAGGTGGTACGGCAGTACGCCGAGCGCGAGGGCGAGCTGGTTGCCGGCATCGTCAAGAAGACCACCCGCGACGGTCTGATCATCGACCTGGGCGACAACGCCGAGGCGTTCCTGCCGCGCAGCGAGATGATTCCCGGCGAGCGCTACCGCATGAACGATCGCGTTCGCGCGCTGCTGCTCAAGGTCGACGCCGAGGCGCGTGGCGCCCAGCTGATCCTGTCGCGCACCTGCCCGGAGCTGATCATCGAGCTGTTCAAGATCGAGGTGCCGGAGATCGCCGAGCAGCTCATCGAGATCAAGGGCGCCGCACGCGACCCGGGCTCCCGCGCCAAGATCGCGGTCAAGACCAACGACCGCCGCATCGATCCGGTCGGTGCCTGCGTCGGCATGCGCGGTTCACGCGTTCAGGCGGTGTCGAGCGAGCTGCAGAACGAGCGGGTCGACATCATCCTGTGGGACGACAATCCCGCTCAGCTGGTGATCAACGCCATGGCACCGGCCGATGTCGGCTCGATCCTGGTCGACGAGGATGCGCATGCCATGGACGTGGCCGTGGCCGAGGACAACCTGGCTCAGGCCATCGGCCGCAGCGGTCAGAACGTGCGTCTGGCTTCCGAACTCACCGGCTGGCGGATCAACGTCATGACCGAGAGCGAGGCGGAAGACAAGCGCGAGCAGGAAATCGACAGTCTGGTCGAGAACTTCATTCAGCATCTGGAGATCGAGGACGACCTCGCCCGGCTGCTGGTGGAAGAGGGTTTCACCACGCTGGAAGAGATCGCCTACGTGCCCCTCGAGGAGATGCTCGAGATCGAGGAGCTCGACGAAGAACTGGTGGAAGAGCTGCGTGCCCGCGCCAAGGACGAGCTGCTGACGCTGGCCATCGCCTCCGAAGAGGAACTCGACGGCGCTCAGCCGGCCGACGACCTGCTGGAGATGGATGGCATGGAGCGTCATCTGGCCTTCATTCTGGCCAGCCGGGGCATCGTTACCATGGAGGATCTCGCCGAGCAGTCCGTCGACGACTTGATGGACATCGAGGGCATGGACGAGGAGCGCGCTGCAGCACTGATCATGACTGCCCGTGCGCCCTGGTTCGAGAACGAACAGTAAACGGGTCACGGGCTGAGGAGGGTCGAGATGTCGGAAATGACCGTTAAGGATTTTGCAGCGAAGGTTGGGCGCGACGTGCCCCGACTGCTGGAACAGATGAAAGAAGCCGGGCTCGAGCACAAGTCGGAGGGCGACGCTGTGTCCGAGGAGGACAAGCGCAAGCTGCTCGACTACCTGACCAAGAGCCATGGCGGCACCGGTGCCGGTGCGCGCAATCGCATCACGCTGACGCGCAAGACGCGCAGCAAGATCAAGACCGGCGAGCGTGGCAAGACCATCGAGGTGCAGGTGCGCAAGAAGCGTACCTACGTCAAGCGTGCCGAAGAGGAAGAGGCACCCAAGGCGGAGCCGGTGGAAGAGACCGGGCCGCGCCAACTGGTAGGCGATATGGCCGACTCCCAGGCCAAGCGCGAGGCCGAGCAGGTCGAGCAAGCCAAGGCGCGCGCCGCTGAGCAGGCCGCCAGCGAAGAGGCCGCCAAGGCCGAAGTTGCCGAGGCCGCTCAAGCCGCCAAGGCTGAAGCGCCCGAGATTGCGGTGCCCGAGCTGGTGGAGTCGGAAGAAGAGCCGGCTGCCCAGCCCGAGCCGCCGGCGCCGCCCAAGGAGGGCCGTACCGACCGTCGTACCGCGCCGCCCAAGAAGGCTTCGGCCAAGAAGGGGCGTCACGACCGCGACGACGACGACCGTGGCGACCGCGAGGAGCGTCGCCGTGGCGGCGGCAAGAAGGTCAAGCGCGCCGAGCGTCGCGGCGGCCGCCGCGGTTCCGGCCAGAGCGGCGGCGGCAAGCACGGCTTCCAGAAGCCGACGCAGCCGATCGTGCGTGAGGTCACCATCCCCGAATCGATCAGCGTTGCCGAGCTGGCCGACAAGATGTCGATCAAGGCGAACGAGGTCATCAAGACCATGTTCACCATGGGCGCGGCGGTGACCATCAACCAGACCATCGATCAGGACACCGCGGCCATCGTGGTCGAGGAGATGGGTCACAAGCCCAAGCTGATCAAGGACGACGCCCTCGAGACCGAAATGCTCGAAGGCATCTCCTACGAGGGCGAGGAGATCACCCGTTCGCCGGTAGTGACCGTGATGGGTCACGTCGACCACGGCAAGACCTCGCTGCTCGACTACATCCGTAAGGCCAAGGTGGCCACCGGCGAAGCCGGCGGCATCACCCAGCACATCGGTGCCTACCACGTCGAGGACGAGCACGGCGGCGTGACCTTCCTCGATACCCCGGGTCACGCGGCGTTCACCGCCATGCGTGCGCGCGGCGCCAAGGCCACCGACGTGGTCATCCTGGTAGTGGCGGCCGACGACGGCGTCATGCCCCAGACCATCGAGGCGATCGAGCACTCCAAGGCGGCCGAGGTTCCGATGGTGGTGGCGGTCAACAAGATCGACAAGCCGGCGGCCGATCCGGACCGGGTCAAGAACGAGCTGTCCCAGCACGGCGTCATCTCCGAGGAGTGGGGCGGCGACACCCAGTTCGTCCACGTCTCGGCCAAGAGCGGCGAAGGCATCGAGGACCTGCTGGAGGCGATCCAGCTGGTTTCCGAGGTGCTCGAGCTCAAGGCCGTGCCGGAAGCGCCCGGCAAGGGCGTGGTGGTCGAATCGCGCCTCGACCGTGGCCGCGGCCCGGTGGCCACCGTGCTGGTCCAGAACGGCACCCTGAAGAAGGGCGACATCGTGCTGGCCGGTTTGCACTACGGCCGCGTGCGCGCGCTGACCAACGAGCTCGGCCAGCAGGTCGACTCGGCAGGCCCCGCCATGCCGGTGGAGATCCAGGGCCTCGACGGCACTCCGGATGCCGGTGACGATTTCATGGTCGTGGCCGACGAGAAGAAGGCTCGCGAGGTCGCCAACTTCCGTCAGGGCAAGTACCGCGAGGTGCGTCTGGCGCGTCAGCAGAAGGCCAAGCTGGAGAACATGTTCAGCCAGATGGGTCAGGACGAAGTGGCCAAGGTCAACATCGTGCTCAAGGCAGACGTGCAGGGCTCGCTGGAAGCGATCAAGGGCGCTCTCGAGGAGCTCTCCACCGACGAGGTGCAGGTCTCCGTGGTCTCCTCCGGCGTGGGCGGCATCACCGGCACCGACGCCAACCTGGCGCTGGCCTCCGAGGCCATCGTGGTCGGCTTCAACGTGCGTGCCGACGCCGCTGCCCGCGAGATCATCGAGCGCGAAGGGCTGGATCTGCGCTACTACAGCGTCATCTACCAGCTGATCGACGAGGTCAAGCAGGCCATGAGCGGCATGCTGGCACCGGAGTGGAAGGAAGAGATCGTCGGCGTGGCCGAGGTTCGCGACGTCTTCCGCGCGCCCAAGATCGGCGCCGTGGCCGGCTGTATGGTGGTCGAGGGTACCGTCTTCCGTAACAAGAAGATCCGCGTGCTGCGCGACAACGTCGTCATCTACGAGGGCGAGCTCGAATCGCTGCGCCGCTTCAAGGATGACGTGCAGGAAGTGCGCAGCGGCATGGAGTGCGGTATCGGCGTCAAGAACTACAACGACGTCCAGGTCGGCGACAAGATCGAGGTCTTCGACCAGGTCAAGGTCGAGCGGACGCTGTAATCGCAGCGGGAGTAGTGCATGCGCGAGTTCAAGCGTACCGATCGGGTCGGCGACCAGCTGCAGAAGGAGCTGGCCGTGCTGATCCAGCGCGAGGTCAAGGACCCGCGCCTGGGCATGGTCACCGTCAGCGGGGTCACGGTCAGCCGTGACCTCGGCTACGCCGACGTCTACGTGACCCTGCTGGGCGAGGACAGCCCCGAGCGCATCAAGGAGAACCTCAAGGTTCTCAAGCAGGCGGCGGGCTTCCTGCGCAGTCAGATCGCCCGACGCATCAAGCTGCGTCACGTGCCGGAGCTGCGCTTCCACTACGACGAGAGCGTGGTGCGTGGCCAGCGGCTCTCCTCGCTGATCGACGAGGCCGTTTCCAGCGACCGTGCCCGTCACGACGATGACGAGCACGGCCCGGACGGCAGCGGCGAGGGAGAGCGCGGCTGATGGCGCGGCGTCGTCGCGGCCTGCCGGTCAACGGCGTGCTGTTGCTCGACAAGCCCAAGGGCGCGTCGAGCAATCATGCCCTGCAGCGGGTGCGACGCCTGCTGCAGGCGCAGAAGGCGGGCCATACCGGCACCCTGGACCCGATGGCCACCGGGCTGCTGCCGGTGTGCCTGGGCGAGGCGACCAAGTTCTCGGCGCACCTGCTAGAGGCCGACAAGGTCTATCGCACCCGGGTCCAGCTGGGCGCGGTGACCGACACCGGCGACGCCGAAGGCGAGGTGATCGAGCGCTGCGCGGTGCCGCCGCTGACGGCGGCGGACGTCGAGCGTGTGCTCGAGCGCTTTCGCGGCGAGATCGAGCAGACGCCGCCAATGTACTCGGCACTCAAGCATCAGGGGCGCAAGCTCTACGAACTGGCCCGCGAGGGCAAGAGCGTCGAGCGTGCAGTGCGCCGCGTGACGGTGTATGATGCCCGGCTGCTTGCCTTCGACGGCGATGCCTTCGAGCTGGAAGTCCGGGTCAGCAAGGGCACCTACGTGCGTACCCTGGCCGAGGACATCGGCCGGGCTCTTGGCAGCGGAGCGCACATTACCGCCCTGCGGCGGCTGGCCACCGGCCCCTTCGACAGCGAGGGCATGCTGCCCATCGAGGCGTTGGAAGCGTTGTCGGGTCAGGACGAGCGGGAGGCGGCGCTGCTGCCGGTCGACGTGCTGGTGGCGCATCTGCCCAAGCTCGACGTCGACGAGAGCGCCAGGCAGCGGCTCGTGCACGGTCAGGCGGCAAGCGTCGATGCCGGCGGCGAGCAGGCCGGCAAGCTGACGAGACTTTACTGCGGCGAGACCTTCATCGGGCTCGGCGTGGTGACGGGGCCACAGGAGGTGGCACCGAAGCGGCTGCTCAATACGGCAGCCGATTGAGGGGTGGCGCGAGCGCCGTCCCGTAAGGAGAGACGCCCGAGACTGCAAATATGCGTGGTCTCACACATTCACGTTTCAGGCATATTGCTTACTGGAGAAACAGATGGCACTTACCGCTGAACAGAAGGCCGAGATCGTCAAGGAATTCGCCCGTGGCGACAACGACACCGGTTCCCCCGAGGTTCAGGTGGCCCTGCTGAGCGCCAACATCGACGGCCTGCAGGACCACTTCAAGACCAACAAGCAGGATCACCACTCCCGTCGTGGTCTGATCCGCATGGTCAACCAGCGCCGCAAGCTGCTGGACTACCTGAAGCGCAAGGATCTGGCGCGCTATCAGGCATTGATCCAGCGCCTCGGTCTCCGTCGTTAAACGACGCGAAGCTGGAAACGAAACGGGCAGTCCCCACCGGGGGCTGCCCGTTTTGCGTTTTCAGGACGAAAGCGGCGGTATAGGTGGCTCTCACGCGCGTCAACCCCTAAAATGGTCGCCGAGTCAAAACGACCCATACATGTAGAGAAAAGTTGAAGGAAGTCGCCGTGAATCCGGTCAAGAAAACGTTTCAATACGGTCGCAGCACCGTCACCCTGGAAACCGGGCGCATTGCCCGCCAAGCCACCGGTGCCGTCATGGTCACCATGGACGAAACCGTGGTGCTGTGTACCGTCGTGGCCCGCAAGGACACCAAGCCCGGGCAGGATTTCTTCCCGCTCTCCGTGCACTATCAGGAGAAGACCTATGCGGTGGGCAAGATCCCCGGCGGCTTCTTCAAGCGTGAGGGGCGTCCTACCGAGAAGGAAACCCTCACCTCGCGCCTGATCGACCGCCCCATCCGCCCGCTGTTCCCCAAGGGGTTCATGAACGAGGTGCAGGTCATCTGTACGGTGCTCTCCACCGACCGCAACCATGACCCGGACATCGCTGCCATGCTCGGCACCTCGGCGGCGCTGGCGATCTCCGGCGTGCCGTTCAACGGCCCCATCGGTGCCGCCCGCGTCGGCTTCGACGAGGAGAAGGGCTACTTCCTCAACCCCACCGTGGAAGAGCTGGCCAGCTCCGAGCTGGACATGGTGGTCGCCGGTACCGAGAAGGCCGTGCTGATGGTCGAGTCCGAGGCTGAAGAGCTGCTCGAAGACGAGATGCTGGGTGCCGTGCTCTTCGGCCACCAGGAGATGCAGGTTGCCATCCGCGCCATCAACGAGCTGGTCGCCGAGGCCGGCAAGCCCAAGTGGGACTGGCAGCCCCCCGCCGAGAACACCGCGCTCAAGCAGGCCATCGCTGACGCCTTCGAGGCCAAGGTCGGCGAAGCCTATCGCATCACCGACAAGATGGCGCGTCAGGACGCGCTGGCCGCGCTCAAGGAGCAGGCGGTGGAGCAGCTGGCCGGCGAGGAAGAGGGTAAGTTCGACGCCGACGAGGTCAAGGGCGCCTTCGCCGGCCTCGAGAAGCGCGTAGTACGTAGCCGTGTGGTCAAGGGCGAGCCGCGTATCGACGGCCGCGACCACAAGACCGTGCGTCCGCTGGCCATCGAGGTGGGCAGCCTGCCCAAGACCCACGGCTCGGCGATCTTCACCCGCGGTGAGACCCAAGCCATCGTCATCGCCACCTTGGGCACCCTGCGCGACGCCCAGTTGATCGAGTCGCTGGAAGGCGAGCGCAAGGACCGCTTCCTGCTGCACTACAACTTCCCCCCCTACAGTGTGGGTGAGGCCGGCTTCATGGGCGGACCCAAGCGTCGCGAGATCGGCCACGGCCGACTGGCGCGCCGCGGCGTGCAGGCCATGCTGCCCGATGAGGCGGACTTCCCCTACACCATCCGTGTGGTCTCCGAGATCACCGAGTCCAACGGCTCCAGCTCCATGGCCTCGGTGTGCGGCTCGTCGCTGGCCCTGATGGACGCCGGTGTGCCGATGAAAGCGCCGGTGGCGGGTATCGCCATGGGCCTGGTGAAGGATGAGAGCGGCTTCGCCGTGCTCACCGACATCCTCGGCGACGAAGACCACCTGGGCGACATGGACTTCAAGGTGGCCGGCAGCGCCGCCGGCGTCACCGCGCTGCAGATGGACATCAAGATCGAGGGCATCAACGAGGAGATCATGGAGATCGCCCTGCAGCAGGCCCACGAGGCCCGTCTGCACATTCTCGAGCAGATGAACGAGGTGATCGGCCAGAGTCGCTCCGAGGTCTCCGAGAACGCACCCTCCATGGCCACCATCAAGATCGACCCGGAGAAGATCCGCGACGTCATCGGCAAGGGCGGCGCCACCATCCGCAAGATCTGCGAGGACACCGGCGCTTCCATCGATCTGGACGACGACGGCACCGTGCGCATCTACGCCGAGGACAAGGCGGCGGCCAAGAAGGCCATCGACATCGTGCTGTCGATCACCGCCGAGGCCGAGATCGGCAAGCTCTACCGCGGCAAGGTGGTGCGTATCGCCGACTTCGGCGCCTTCGTCAACATCATGCCGGGTACCGACGGCCTGGTGCACATCTCGCAGATCGTGCCCGAGCGGGTCAACGACGTGCGTGATTTCCTCAATGAGGGTGACGAGGTGGTGGTCAAGGTGCTCGACATCGACAACCGCAACCGCGTGAAGCTCACCATCAAGGAGATCGGCGCGGAAGAGAAGGCTGCCTTCGAAGCCGCCGAGGCCGAGGTCGCGCTGTAAGCCGCACCCGACGCCGAAACGCGAACCGCCCCCATGGCCTCTGGCCATGGGGGCGGTTTTTTAGCATCGCGGCTGATCCGGCGACAGGCCTTTGCGGAGGCGCTGTAAACCCTTCCCTGGGCGCTACTTTTGCCTTCCCTGGCAAAAGACCTCCGCTACGTCCTGCCCCCGGCGCCGCTCGTGCCGCGGTACGTGCTTAGCGCTCAATGGCGAGGGCGACACCCTGCCCACCACCGATACACAGCGTGGCCAGGCCCTTCTTGGCGTCACGAGCAATCATCTCGTGCAGCAGGCTGATCAGCACGCGGCAGCCGGAGGCGCCGATGGGGTGACCCAGGGCGATAGCGCCGCCGTTGACGTTGACCTTGGAAACGTCCCAGCCGAGCTCCTTGTTGACCGCCAGCGCCTGGGCGGCGAAGGCCTCGTTGGCCTCGACCAGGTCGAGGTCGTCCAGGCTCCAGCCGGCCTTCTCCAGGCAGCGTCGGGTCGCCGGTGCCGGGCCGATGCCCATGATCGCCGGGTCGACGCCGGCGTTGGAGTAGGCCACGATGCGTGCCAGCGGCTCGAGTCCGAGTTCGCGTGCCTTGTCGGCGGAACACAGCATCACCGCAGCGGCGCCGTCGTTGATTGAGGAGGCGTTGCCGGCGGTGATGGTGCCGTCCTTCTTGAACGCGGGGCGCATGCCGGCGAGCTTGTCGGCGCTCACTTCGCGCGGGTTCTCGTCGGTGTCGAACACCACCGGGTCACCCTTGCGCTGGGGGATCTCCACCGGCACGATCTGACCCTTGAAGCGGCCCTCCCGGATGGCGGCGGCGGCCTTCTGCTGCGAGGCAGCGGCGAATTCGTCCATCTCCTCGCGGGTGATGCCGTACTTTTCTGCCAGGTTCTCGGCGGTGATGCCCATGTGGTAGTTGTTGAAGGCGTCCCACAGGCCGTCGTGCACCATGGTATCGATGGCCTTCCAGTCACCCATGCGCTGGCCGTTGCGCGAGTTGGGCAGTACGTGGGGCGAGGCCGACATGTTCTCCTGCCCGCCGGCAATGATCAGCTCGGCGTCGCCGCAGCGGATCGCCTGAGTTGCCAGGTGCAGGGCCTTGAGGCCCGAGCCGCACACCTTGTTGATGGTCATGGCGGGTACGGCGGCGGGCAGGCCTGCCTTGATGGCGGCCTGGCGGGCCGGGTTCTGGCCCACGCCGGCGGTCAGCACCTGACCGAGCAATACCTCGTCTACCTGCTCCGGGGCCACGCCTGTGGTGGCCAGTATGTCCTTGATTACCAGCGCACCGAGGTCGCTGGCGGCGATGCCGGAAAGTGAGCCCCCAAAGGCGCCGATGGCGGTGCGGCGGGCGGCAACGATCACCACGTCTTGCATTGTCATTCTCCCGAGTCGTTCACTGGCGTCAGCCCGACCAGCATAGGCGACTATTGTGCAGCGCGGCAATCCCCCGCTGGCGTGACGGTGCACGACACTGCCGCGAGTCACCCCTCAGTTCAGGCGAACTGGACGGGAATGGCGTTGCTGGTGTGGCTGACGGCGTTACCTTCCTGCAGGTAAACGAGGCGTGGCTGGTGGTGCTCCAGTTCGGCCTCGCTGTAATGAGCATAGCTGCAAATGATCACGCGGTCGCCGGGACCGGCGAGATGCGCGGCGGCGCCGTTGATGGAGATGACCTGCGAGCCCTCTTCGGCACGAATGGCGTAGGTGGTGAAGCGCTGGCCGTTCTCGACGTTGTAGATCTGGATCTGCTCGTTCTCGCGAATGCCGGACATGTCCAGCAGCTCGCCGTCGATGGCACATGAGCCTTCATAGTTGAGGACGGCATGAGTGACGCGGGCCATGTGCAGCTTGGCCTTGAGCATGATGGTGAACATGCGGGTTTTTACCTCCAGGTAGCGCTGGGAACCGCCTCAGTGCGGCAGGGTCAGGGTCAGATTGTCGATCAGGCGGGTCTTGCCCAGGCGTGCGGCGGCGAGCAGCACGGCGCCACGGGTGGTGGCATCCACCGGTGTCAGGTCGGCGGCGCGCAGTTCCAGATAGTCGGGCTCGAAGCCGGCCTCGCGCAGCCGGGCCAGCCCCGTCTCTAGGGTCGCCTCGATCGGCGCTCCGGCTTCCAGGACCTCGCGCAGGGCGACGAGGGTGCGCTGCAGCTCCGCTGCCGTGTCGCGCTCACGGGCGTCGAGGTAGCCGTTGCGTGAGGAGAGTGCCAGGCCGTCCTCGGCGCGCACGATGGGCACGCCGACGATCTCGATGGGGAAGTGCAAATCCGCCACCATCTTGCGGATCACTGCCAGCTGCTGGTAGTCCTTCTCGCCGAAGCAGGCCACGTCGGGCTGCACCAGGTTGAAGAGAATGGAAACCACGGTGGCGACGCCGTCGAAGTGGCCGGGGCGCGAGCCGCCGCAAAGCCCCTCGCTGACCACCGGTACGCGCACCTGGGCGAGGCCCTGCAGGCCGCGGGGGTAGAGCGTGGCATCGCTGGGGGCGAAGAGCAGATCGCAGCCGGCGGCCTCGAGCTTGGCCTGATCGTCGGCCAGGGTGCGGGGGTAGGCATCCAGATCCTCGCCCGCGCCGAACTGCAGCGGATTGACGAAAACGGTGGCAATCACCACGTCGGCATGTCGCCTGGCAGTTTCCACCAGGGACAGGTGGCCGGCGTGAAGATTGCCCATGGTCGGCACCAGGCCGATGCGCTGCCCGCGTCGGCGATACTCGCCGAGTGCCTCACGCAGCGCCGGAATGTCTCGCAGAGTACGCATCGGCATGACTCCTGGAAGGAAAGCGCAGTATCAGAAGCTGTGTTCCTTGGCCGGGAAGCGGCGCGCCTTGACCGCTTCGTGGTATCGGCGGAACGCATCAGGGATGTCGTTGGCCTCGGCCAGGAAGTTCTTGACGAAGCGCGGTGTGCGCCCATGGGTGACGCCCAGTACGTCATGCATGACCAGGATCTGACCGTCGGTATCGGGGCCGGCACCGATACCGATCACCGGTACGTCGAGGGCCTCGGTGACGGCACGGCCGAGGCTGGCCGGCACGCACTCCAGCAGAATGACCGAGGCGCCGGCATCGGCCAGGGTGCGGGCATCCTCGAGGATCTGTGCGGCACGTTCGGCATCGCGCCCCTGCACCTTGTAGCCGCCGAGCTGATGCACGGTCTGTGGTGTCAGGCCCAGGTGGGCGCAGACGGGAACGCCGCGACGGGTCAGCTCACGAATGCCCTCGGCCATCCAGGCTTCGCCCTCGACCTTGACCAGCTCGGCACCGGCGCGCATCAGCTCACCGGCATCGTTGAGCATGCGCTCGGTGGTGGCGTTGCTCATGAAGGGCAGGTCGACCATCAGCAGGCTGGCGCCCTTGGCGCGCGCCACGCAGCGGGTGTGGTAGCAGATGTCGTCGAGGGTCACCGGCAGCGTGCTGTCATGCCCCTGCAGCACCATGCCCAGGGAGTCGCCGACCAGCAGTACCTCGATACCCGCCTCGGCTGCGGTGCGGGCGAAGGTAGCATCATAGGCGGTCAGGCAGCTGAAGGTTTCTCCAGCGCGCTTGTAGGCCTGCAGTGTGCTTAGCGTGACGGTTTTCATGGCGTGCTCTCGTTGTGTCTCGGGCGAGCGGTCTGGAGCCGCCTGCACCAATGCTGCGCATGATTGTTACCAGAATAAGGCAGTCGTGTCGACTGGTAACACTTGGTCCCTCACTCAGCGCTACTCAGGTAACACTTCGATCTCATCGCTTGTCGCAAGAGCGCTCGCCAGGGCCGCCACAGGGCGCCCATCCGGCAGCTGCAGTTGCGGCGACAGCTCGGCGAGCGGCAGCAGGACGAAGCTGCGCGCGGTCATCTCGGGGTGCGGCACCCGCAGGCGCGGCAATTCCAGGCACTCGTCACCGTACAGTAGCAGGTCGAGGTCGAGCGTGCGGGGCCCCCAGTGGCGCCGGCGCACACGGCCATGGCGCTGTTCCAGGGCCTGCAACTGGTCGAGCAGGGCGAGAGGGGACAGACGGGTACGCAGATGGGCGACGGCATTGATGAAGTCGGGCTGGTCCTGTGGACCGAGCGGCCGACTGACGTACAGCCGCGAGGCGGCGACGCGCTCGGTCAACGGCAGTGTGCCGAGCGCTTCGAGCGCCAGGCGCACCTGGGCGATGGGGTCTTCGAGATTGCTGCCCAGCCCGACATAGACGTCGACGAGAGGCGTCATGAGGGGCCGGAGGAGCTGCGCCGGCGACGTTTGCGTGGGCGCCGACGGCGCGAGTCGCTACCGCCGGGTCCGGCATCGGCGCCGGCCTTCTCGAGCAGACGCCGCTGCTCGTGCTCGTCGCCTTCCTGATAAGCGGTCCACCATTCGCCCAGTCCCGCCTCGATCTCGCCGGCGGCTTCACGCAGCAGCAGGAAGTCGTAGGCGGCACGGAAGCGCGGATGCTCGCGGGTCTGCAGGGCGCGCTTGCCGCGCCGCTGGGGCAGGCGCTGCTGCAGGTCCCAGATGTCGCGCATCGGCATGCTGAAGCGCTTGGGGATCGAGATGTGCTGCAGCTGGCGCGACAGGACCTGCTGCGAGGCCAGCTGCAGTGCCGGAATGGGTGGCATGCCGTCGGCCTCCAGCGCGGCCTGGCGGCGCTGCACGGGCCCCCACAGCAGGGCGGCGAAGAGGAAAGCCGGCGTGACCGGGCGCTCCTCATGGATGCGCTTGTCGGTGCTGGCCAGGGCGTGCTCGATGAGCGGTTCGGCCCAGGGCTGCTCCACCATCGCCTCATCGGTTTCGGGGAAGAGCATGGCAAACAGGCCGTAATGGCGCAGCAGGCGGAAGGTTGCCACGCCATGGCCGGCCATGAACAGCTTGAGTACCTCATCGAACAACCGTGCCGACGGAATCTGCAGCAGCAGCGGTGCCAGCTTCTCGATCGGCGCTTCCGAATCGGCGGCGATATGGAAGTCCAGCTTGGCGGCGAAGCGAACCGCACGCAGCATGCGTACCGGGTCTTCGCGGTAGCGCACGGCCGGATCGCCGATCAGCCGCAGGGTGCGCGACTCGATGTCACGCATGCCGTCGGCAAAGTCGTGAATCGAGAAATCGGCGATGCTGTAATAAAGGGCATTGACGGTGAAGTCGCGGCGGATGGCGTCTTCCTGGATGCTGCCCCAGACGTTGTCGCGCAGCAGCAGGCCGTGCTCCGACTGCTGGGCGATATGGTCGCCATGGTCGTCGCTGTGGGTACCGCGGAAGGTGGTGACCTCGATCACCTCGCGGCCGAAGCGCACGTGCACGATGCGAAAGCGGCGGCCGATGATGCGCGAATTGCGAAACAGTTCGCGTACCTGCTCGGGCGTCGCATCGGTGGCGACATCGAAGTCCTTGGGCATCTTGCCCAGCAGCGAGTCGCGAATGCAGCCGCCGACCAGGTAGGCCTCGAACCCGGCATTGTGCAGGCGATAGAGCACCTTGAGCGCCGGCTCGCTGAAGTGCTGACGCGACACGGGGTGCTGATCACGAGGAATGATTCGAGGGCCTGCGTGCCCCCCTGAGGCATCCTGGGGGCCGAAAAGTGTCCTGAAATGCGCGCCAGGGCTCTGCAGAAAGCGGGTAAATCCTTTGAACATGCGGCGATATCGACTCGCAGTGTGCGAAAGTACTAGAGTGTAGCGGACCGCCGACACCTTGCAAAGCGGCGCACGGATCATCGCGACGGTATCGCAGCAGAGATATGCAAAAGAGGAGGCCCGTGGGCCTCCTCTCACAAGCAAAAATGTTGCTGCGTCCTTGCGGCTGTTTCTTCTTCGTGATGGCGCATCGCCTTGAATACGCACCACAGTCACCAAGAGTCACAGGCAAACAGTGTTGTTGTGATTGTTGACGTTCCTGGTTATGCGACCGCCTCGTATTCAAAACAATAATCCAACCACGACGGCATGGAAGATATGCCTCCCTTCGGCTTGTTGGCATTGTTGCCGAAGGTGCGCGTTTGCGGCCATTGTTCTTGTTGGTGGCCGGGGTTGGCGCGTCGCGTCCTGATGGATCCGGTGCTTCGCTCGTGTCTTGTTGTTGTTGCAGTCGAAGCGAAGGGCAGCGTTCTCCGGGGCATCTTGTTGTTGTTGCCCCTCGCCGCGTCTCTATCACAGCCTGCCATTGTTGTTGTTGTTGTTGGCGCAGGCCCTGCTCCCCCGATGCCTTGTTATTGTTGTTGGCTCGGGATGCAGCCGGATGTTGTTTTTCTTGCCATGAATGTTGCACGGCATATGCCAAGGTTTTTTTAATTCATGCAAAACAATGGGTTATTTCGTCGTCTCGGATGCGTCCCGGCATGGCGCGGAGAATGTGTTACCCCGGTTGCGCCACGAGGGGGCAGGTTCTGGGTGGGAAGGTAACACTTGGTGCATGGGCGCATGGAAGGGCACAAAAAAGCGCCTCGGCGAAGCCGCACGAGACGCTTGGACATTAGTCGTAGAAAGGGGCGAAGCGGTCAGGCGCTGCTGCGGCGGGCCTGCTTCTTGCGCGGGATGCCCAGGCGCTGACGCCGCTCCCACAGGCACTTGCGACTGATACCGAGCTTCTGGGCCAGCTCCGTCTCGCTCATGTGATCCTGATGTTCGAGCACGAAGTGCTGGAAATAGTCCTCCAGCGACAGGTCCTCTTCGGCGTCCAGCGCTTCGCTTTCGACCTGGGCGGTGGCCGGCTGGGATTCGACGATGCTGCGGGGCGCCGGTGCCAGGCTCGGCCTGAGGCCCAGATCGTCGGGGTGAATGAGATGGCCCTCGGCGAGGATCACGCCGCGTTCGAGCGCGTTCTCCAGCTCCCTCACGTTGCCAGGCCAGGGGTAGTCGCGTATCTCGCGCCGCGCCGCTCGCGACAGGCGCAAGCCGTCGCGATGGTGGCGCTGGCAGGCCTTCTCCAGCAGTACGTCGGCGATCAGCAGGATGTCGTCCTCGCGCTCGCGCAGCGGCGGCAGGTCGATCTGCATCACGTTGAGCCGGTAGTAGAGATCGAGGCGGAACTCGCCGGTCTTCGACAGTGCGCGCAGGTCGCGATGCGTGGCGGCGATCAGACGCACGTCGACATGGCGGGTCTCCACCGAGCCGATGCGGCGGATCTCGCCCTCCTGCAACACACGCAGCAGGCGGGCCTGGGCGTCCAGCGGCAGCTCGCCGATCTCGTCGAGAAACAGCGTGCCGCCATCGGCGGCTTCGACCAGGCCGGTGCGGGCGGCGCTGGCGCCGGTGAAGGCACCCTTCTCGTGGCCGAACAGCTCCGACTCGATCAGGGTTTCGGGAATGGCAGCACAGTTGACGCAGATGAGCGGGGCGTGGACGCGCTGGCTCTGCTGGTGGATGGCACGCGCGACCAGCTCCTTGCCGGTGCCCGACTCACCCTGGATCAGCACGGTGACGTCGGCGGGGGCTGTCTTGCGAATGCGGGTATAGACCGCTTGCATTGCTGCGCACTCGCCGATCATCGGCTGGCGTGTACCGCCGGCATCGGTGATGTCGGGGGGAGAGGTGCTGTGGGTCGACCGCTGATGGAGCACCCGGGCCACGGTTTCCAGCAGCTCGTCATGGTCGAAGGGCTTGGCCACGTAATCCACGGCGCCCTGCTTGAGCGCCTCCACCGCGGAGCGCATGCTGGCATAGCTGGTCATGATCAGTACCGGGGTCGGCGCGGCGTGCTCGATCAGGTCGGTGCCGGGCTCGCCGGGCAGGCGCAGGTCGCTGATCACCAGATCGAAGCCGCGCGGCTCCAGCGCCAGCGCCTCGTCCACGCAGCCGGCCTCGCTCACCTGGTAGTCGTGGCGCTCCAGCAGCCGGCGCAGTGCGGTGCGGATGATGGCTTCGTCTTCAACGATCAGAATCCGGCTCATCGGTATGTTCACCATCCTCTCGTTCGGTGGGCAGCCACAGACAGATGCGGGTGCCCCGCTCAGCCCCGGGGGGCGGCGATTCGATCTCTATCCTGCCATGATGCTCGGCAACGATGCTGTAGACCAAAGGCAGACCGAGTCCCGTGCCTTCGCCCGGTGGCTTGGTGGTAGTGAAGGGTTCGAAGAGGTGCTCGCGCACCCGGTCGTCGAGCCCATGCCCCTCATCGGTCACGGTAACCTTCACCGTGTCGCCATCCGGCTCGGCATCGATGTCCACCTTGCCGCCAGGCTCGCTGGCATCCCGTGCATTGCTCAGCAGGTTGATCATCACCTGCTGCAGCCGCTGGGTGTCGCCGAGCACCTTCAACGCGGGAGGACAGAGATTGCGATATCTGACATCCTCGCCCGAGCGTGCCAGCCGGATCAAGTGCAGCGCCTCGTCGGCGATGGCGGCAATGGAGACCGACGCCAGGGTGGTGTCCTTCACATGACGACCGCCGTGGGCGAAGCCCACCAGTGAGCTGACGATGCGCGAGATACGGTCGGTCAGCTGCTGGATCTGCCGGGCGGTTTCCAGCACTTCGGGGTCGTCTGTGTCATAGCGCAGGTTCTGGGCCAGCGAGGAAATGCCGGTCACCGGATTGCCGATCTCGTGGGCGACCCCGGCCGCCAGCTGACCGATCGAGGCCAGCCGGGCGGCATGCACCAGCTCGTCCTCGAGCCACTTCATCTCGCTGTGGTCCTCGACCAGGATCACGGTGCCACCGCGCACGTCGTCGTCGGCTTGCAGCTCGGCGCGATGGAAGGTCAGGTAGCGGATGTTGCCGCTCAGCTCGACCGGCTGCTTGTAGAGGTGGTCGTTGGGCTCGACCAGGGCGCGGCCCAGCAGCTCGGACCAGGGCGCCGGCAGGCCGTCGCGTCTGGCCCCCACGACGCTGCCGCCGTCGATGCCGGAGAGCTCGGCCAGGGCGTCGTTCCACATCAAGAGCTCGTCGTCGACGCCGAAGGCGCACAGCCCCACCGGCAGGCGGGTGAGGATGCGCCGATGGTAGCGGCGCAGACCGTCGAGTTCGCGGGCCAGTCCCGTCAGTCGCGAGCGGTAGGCCTCCAGCCGGCTCTCGACGAAGTGGATGTCGTCGGTGGGCTCCTGGCCGCTGCGGCGATAGGGCAGGTAGCGGTCGACGATGTCCTGGGCCACCGAGGGGCCCATCAGGCCGGAGAGGTTGGCCTGGATACGATCGCGCAGCCGGCGCAGGGCATAGGGGCGGCCGTCCAGCGGCGACATGCCGAGGTCGGTCAGGGCGCGCTCCACCTCACGCTGGGCGACCTCCTCGCCCAGCGCCTGGGCGAGCGGCTGCTTGAACTCCTCGCCGGTGGCGGCGATCAGCTGCATGCGCTTGGGCCGGATCACGGCATCCACCGAGCAGGCTTCGGCAGCGGCGCGCTCGCCCTCGGAGGTGCGCGTGGCCAGCGAGACGATGATGAAGACGAGCACGTTGAGCGCCAGCGACACCAGGGTGACCACGTACCAGTCCGGCTCGCCGTCGAGCAGTTCCAGGCCCGGCGGGATCAGGATCAGGGTGGGCAGGCCGGTGAGCAGCGGCAGCCACAGGCCGACGAGCCAGATGACGACGCCGACGACCAGGCCCGAGACCATGCCCTTGCGGTTGGCGCCCGGCCAGTAGAGCAGCGCCAGCAGCCCTGGCAGGCACTGGGCCATGCCGACGAAGGCCGCCAGGGCCAGGGTGGTCAGGTCGTGGTTGACGCCGACCGTGCGATAGAACAGCCAGCCGCTGAGGATGACGGCGGCCATCAGCGCCCGGCGCAGCCAGCGCAGCCAGCGGTAGAGGTTGGGCTGGGCCTCGGGCGGGTGAGCCACCAGCAGCACGTGGTTGAGGATCATGCCGGAGAGCGCCATGGCGATGATCACCATGGTGCCGCTGCTGGCGGCCAGGCCGGCGAGGAACGCCAGCGCCTGGACCCAGAAGGCGTCGGAGAGTCCGAAGGCCAGGTAGGCGGCGCCCACCAGCTCGTGGCTGCCCAGCCGCTGGCCCGCCCACAGAATCAGCGGGACCGGAATCGCCATCAGCAGCAGGAACAGCGGTAGCGACCAGCTCGCCTGCAGCAGAGTATGTCGCGACAGAGTCTCGGCAAAGGTGATGTGGAAGATGTGCGGCATCAGCAGCGCGGCGGCGAAGAACAGCAGCAGCAGGGTGCGCCAGTGGGCGGCGTCCGGCTGCACCACGCCGGCCTGGTACAGCTGGCCGGGGCCGTCGAGCCAGTGCTGCAGGTCGGCAGGGCCATCGAAGACGACGAACAGGGCGATGGCGCCCAGTGCCAGCATGGCGAAGAGCTTGACTACCGAGGTCAGGGCGATGACCGCCAGCAGGGTATCGTGCCGCGCCGGGCCCTTGCCGTGGCGGGCGCCGAAGATCATCGCGAACAGCGCGATCAGGGCGCACAGCGCCAGGGCGAGCAGCGACGGTGAGGCGGTGCCGGTCATCAGGAAGATGGCATCGCCCAAGGTCTGCACCTGCAGCGCCAGCAGCGGCATCACCGCCAGCAGGCTGATCACCGTGATCATGGTGCCGACCCAGCGCGAGCGGAAGCGGAAGGCGAACAGGTCGGCCAGCGAGGCGAGCTGGTGGGTACGGGTCATGCGCTGGATGGGCACCAGCAGTACCGGGGCCAGCAGAAAGGCGCCGGCCACGCCCAGGTAATAGGCGAGATAGCCGTAGCCCGAGCTCGAGGCCAGCTCCAGGCTGCCGTAGATCGCCCAGGCGCTGGCATAGACGCCCAGCGCCAGGGTGTAGACGGCCGGATGACGGGTCACGCGGCGGCTCAGCCAGCCCCGCTCCACCGCCAGGGCGCAGAGAAACATCAGCAGCAGGAAGCCGGTACCGAGGGCGAACACGCTGACCAGGCTAGCGTTCATCGAGCTTCCTCTTCTGCTCCAGCCACAGCGTCAGGGCGATCAGTACGCCCCAGATGACGAAGGGGCGGTACCAGGCGACTCCGGGGCTCGACCAGCCGCTCATCAGCAGCGGCGACAGCAGATAGCCGGCCAGAACCAGGAACAGCATGATGCGATAGACGTACATGGGCGCTCCTCACTCCTGGCGGTGGGCCTCGGGGCGGATTCGGCTCGGTTCCCAGTGGTCGATGGCCCAGGCCAGCTGCTCTGGCACCGGCACCGTGTCCAGTTCGGCGGGCGGCGCCTGGTCGAGTGCCGCCAGGGCGCGGTACAGCAGCGGCCGTACGGCGCTCTCCTCGCACGGCAGCGCCGGGGCCAGATTCTGCTTGGAGAGCTTCTGGCCGTCGCGATTGACGATCAAGGGCAGGTGCAGATAGCGCGGCTCGGCCAACTCCAGCGCCTGCTGCAGCTGGCGCTGCCAGGGCGTGTTGTCGAGCAGGTCGAAGCCGCGAACGATATCCGTGATGCCCTGATCGGCGTCGTCGACTACCACCGCCAGCTGGTAGGCCCACAGGCCGTCCTTGCGCTTGAGCACCACGTCGCCGAGCTCGGCCGGATCGAAGCGCTGCTCGCCGAACAGGCGGTCCTGCCATACCACCGGACGCAGGCCGAGGTCGCTGCGCAGGCGCCAGGCAAGCGGCTTGTCCGGTTCGCGCGGACCTTCACGGCACCAGCCGGGGTAGACCGAAAAGTCACGCCACTGCTTGCGCGAGCAGCTACAGGGATAGGCCAGCCCCAGCGCCTCGAGCCGCTCCAGTGCCGCAGCATAAGCCGAGTCGCGTGAGTGTTGCCACAGCACGGGACCGTCCCAGTGCAGGCCGAACGCCTCGAGCTGGCGCAGGATGGTATCGGCGGCTCCTGCGGGGCAGCGCGGCGGGTCGATGTCCTCGATGCGTACGAGCCACTCGCCGCCGGCCCGGCGCGCATCGAGAAAGCTGGCCAGGGCGGCGATCAGCGAACCGAAGTGCAGGGCGCCCGAGGGGGTCGGGGCGAAGCGACCGCGATAACCGGTCATGACGCGCTCCCGGAGACGATGGCCGACATGCGAACGGGCACCCAGGGGTGCCCGTTGCGAAGTGACGCGACCCACACGCTAGGGACCTCAGCCGCCGAGCTGCTTTTCCTTCAGTTCGGCCAGGGTCTTGCAGTCGACGCACAGCGTAGCGGTGGGGCGAGCCTCCAGCCGGCGAATACCGATCTCGACGCCGCACGCCTCGCAGTAGCCGTAGTCCTCCTCATCGATCTTCTCGAGGGTCTCGTTGATCTTCTTGAGCAGCTTGCGCTCGCGATCGCGGGTCCGCAGCTCCAGGCTGAACCCCTCTTCCTGGGTGGCCCGGTCCGCAGGGTCGGCGTAGTTGTTCGCCTCTTCCTGCAGGTGGCGCACGGTGCGATCGACTTCTTCCATGAGCTCCTGTTTCCAGCCCAGCAGGATCTGTCGGAAGTGCTCAAGCTGCTGCTCGTTCATGTACTCTTCACCCGGTGCCGACTCGTACGGGGTGAACTTTTTGGGCGCTTCCGTTTTCTTGTCTGCTACTGGCATGGGACTGCCTCATTACTTGAGTGACTGCTGATCAATACCCGCCGCAACCTGGTGCAAGGTATCTCACGCCAAAGGCATGCTTGTTTATCGGATATTGACCAACTTTGCAATACCTGGCAGCAACGCCTGGCATCCCCAGGTGAGTCAAATCAATGGTATGGTTTTTTGACCGTGGGAACGGGAAAAGTGCCCAACGTCGGTCATCTATCTTGTGTTTCAGGAGTCAGCCATGTCGTGGAATCCGCGCGTTGATCGCGTCGCCCCCTTTCGTGTGATGAGCCTGCTGGAGACCGCTCAGGCGCGCGAGGCGGCCGGCCACGACGTCATTCATCTCGAGGTGGGGGAGCCCGACTTCGCCACTCCCGAGCCGGTGGTGGCAGCCGGGCAGGCGGCGCTGGCCGCAGGGTACACGCGCTACAGCCCGGCGGCGGGGCTGCCGGCCCTGCGCCAGGCGATCGCCGGCCACTACAGCGAGCATTTCGGTGCCGACGTCGACCCCAGGCGGATTCTGGTCACGCCCGGGGCTTCTGGGGCGTTGCTGCTGGCCAGTCAACTGCTGGTAGGGCCCGGCGACCGGGTGCTGATGGCCGACCCCAACTACCCCTGCAATCGCCACTTCATGGCGCTGGCAGGGGCCGAGGTGGATACCGTCCCCGTCGGCCCGGAGAGCGGCTGGCAGCTCGATGCCAGCCTCGTCGCGCAGCACTGGCAAGAGGCGACCCGACTGGCGATGCTCGCCACGCCGTCCAACCCCACCGGCCATATGCTCGATGCGGCACAGCTACAGGCGGTGGCCGACATGGTGGCCGAGCGCGGCGGCCACCTGCTGGTGGATGAGATCTACCAGGGGCTCAGCTACGACATCGCGCCGCTGTCGGTGGCCTCGCTGAGTAGCGATGCCTTCGTGGTCAACAGCTTCTCCAAGTACTTCGGCATGACTGGCTGGCGCCTGGGCTGGCTGCTGGCGCCGCAGGAGGCCGTGGAGCCGCTGACCCGGCTGGCGCAGAACGTCTTTCTGGCCGCCCCC
>NZ_BAEU01000004.1:0-25688 GCF_000246875.1 Halomonas sp. KM-1 | reverse complement strand
CTCCACGCCGAGATCGCCGCGGGCCACCATCACCGCCTCGCTGGCCTCGATGATGCCGTTGAGGGTGTCATCGTCGGCCACCGCCTCGGCGCGTTCGAGCTTGGCGACCAGGCCGATCTCCTTGCCCGCTTCGCCGAGC
Source organism: Halomonas sp. KM-1 (assembly GCF_000246875.1). NCBI lineage: Bacteria > Pseudomonadati > Pseudomonadota > Gammaproteobacteria > Oceanospirillales > Halomonadaceae > Halomonas > Halomonas sp. KM-1. Next base: position 25,549 of record NZ_BAEU01000004.1, on the reverse strand, counting down.
AGGCGACGGGCTTCGCGCATGTCTTCGGCGTGGCGCGGGAAGGAGACGGCGAGGTAGTCGACGCCGATCTCGATGGCGGTCTCGAGGTCGGCCTTGTCCTTGTCGGTGAGGGCCGGGGCCGAGAGCCCGCCGCCCTGCTTGTTGATGCCCTTGTTGTTGGAGAGCTTGCCGCCGGTGACCACGGTGGTGTGAACCTGCTGGCCCTCGATGCGCTCGACGTCGAGCACCAGGCGGCCGTCGTCGAGCAGCAGGCGGTCGCCGGGGGCGACGTCGTCGATCAGCTGCTTGTAGTCGCAGCCGACGCGGCTGGTGTCGCCGGCATCGCTGTCCAGTGCCATGTCGAGGACGAAGGGCTGGCCCACCTCGAGGGTCACGGCGCCGTCGCGAAAGCGGGCGATGCGGATCTTGGGCCCCTGCAGGTCGCCGAGGGCGGCCACGCTGCGGCCCAGGCGGTCGGCGATCTGACGCACGGCGATCAGCCGGCGGCGGTGGTCGGCGGCGCTGCCGTGGGAGAAGTTGAGGCGCACCACGTCGACGCCGGTGCGGATCATCGCCTCCAGCACGCCCTCGCGGTCGCTGGCCGGGCCCAGGGTGGCGACGATCTTGGTGCGGCGGATGGGGGTGTGCGGTGGCTTCGGCATGTCGGAGCGCCTCCTGAAGGAAGGGGATGTCGTTAAGCTACAACAATATCGGTTCTGCGGTAAGTTTACTACATGTCGCTGCGATGAGGCATGTGTGCTCCATTGCTGGTCACGCTTGATTATCCTGCTAAGCAGCAAAGCCGAGGTGGGATGGTTGGCGATCCCGATGAATCGATTCATCATAACGCTTATGTTGTAAAGTTACTAAAAAATCCTTGAGTCTGTCGCCGTCCTGCGCCACATTGTGGGTATTGCCATGAGCCGTGGGCCGCGTATTCCATCCAGTGAGCACGACCTCCGCCAATCGGCTCGACTCCATACCGACAGAACACTTACGGAGGAACGAACCATGACGCTCAAGATCGCCATCAACGGATTCGGCCGCATCGGCCGCAACGTGCTGCGCGCTCTGTACGAGAACGGCTATCGCAAGCAGGTCCAGATCGTCGCCATCAACGACTTGGGCGATCCCGCGCTCAACGCCCACCTGCTGCGCCACGACACCGTGCACGGCCATTTTCCGTTCAAGGTGGAGCACGACGAGGAGAGCCTCAGCGTGGACGGCGACCGTATTGCCATCTTCTCCCAGCGCGATCCGGGCGCACTGCCGTGGAAGACGCTGGGCGTGGACCTGGTGATGGAGTGCACCGGCCTGTTCACCAAGCGTGAGGCCGCCGCCAAGCATCTCGAGGCGGGGGCCAAGCGCGTGCTCATCTCGGCGCCGAGCCCGGACGCCGACGCCACTATCGTGTTCGGGGTCAACGAGCAGGTGCTGAAGCCCGAGCACAAGGTGGTCTCCAACGCCTCTTGCACCACCAACTGTCTGGCGCCGGTGGCCAAGGCGCTCAACGATACGGTGGGTATCGAGAATGGCCTAATGACCACGGTGCACGCCTACACCAACGATCAGAACCTCTCCGACGTCTACCACAGCGACCCCTACCGGGCGCGCAGTGCCACTCACTCGATGATCCCGACCAAGACCGGCGCTGCTGCCGCGGTGGGGCTGGTGCTGCCGGAACTGAAGGGCAAGTTCGACGGCCTGGCGGTGCGGGTGCCGGTGATCAACGTCTCGCTGGTGGATCTGGTGTTCACCGCCGGACGCGACACCACCAGAGAAGAGATCAACGAGATCCTCGCCAAGGCCGCCGAGGCCTCGCCGGTGCTGGCGGTCAACGCCCAGCCGCTGGTTTCCATCGACTTCAACCACGACGCCAACTCTTCCACTTTCGACAGCAACCACACCCGGGTGAACGGTCGCCTGGTCAAGGTGATGGCCTGGTACGACAACGAATGGGGCTTCTCCAACCGCATGCTCGACACGGCGCTGGCCATGCATGCCGCGGGCGATGCCAAGCGCGAAGCGGCCTGACACGTCGATACGGACCGAGTGGCCGGAACCGTGAGCGCCGGAGCGAAGATTCGCGCCGGCGCTCGACCATTCAGATTTTGCTGACCCCGCCGCTTCGCTTGGCTTGGGGCTAGCTGAGGGCTTGGTGATAGAGACGGTCAGACCGGTGCTGCCGGGCCACAGCTTTTCTCAACTGCTTTGCTGCTCGACGATCCACTCATGGGCAGGGTCGTTCTGAAACTTCCATGCCCGCTTGGGTCCGGCCATTACATTGAGATAGTAGAGCTCGTAGCCGTGGGCGGCACCCACCGGGTGATAACCGTACGGCACCATCACGCAGCAGCCGTTCTCCACCGTCATGGTTTCGTCCAGGGAGCGGTCATCGGTATAGACCCGCTGGAAGGCGAAGCCCTGAGACGGGTTCACGCGGTGGTAATAGGTCTCCTCGAGGACCGACTCCTCGGGCAGGTTGTCCGTGTCATGCTTGTGAGGCGGATAGCTCGACCAGTTGCCTGCCGGCGTGTAGACCTCCACCACCAGCAGGCTATCCGCCGGCTCGGTTTCCGGCAGGATGTCCTGGATATGGCGGGTGTTGGTGCCGCTGCCACGGGTGCTGCGCTTGATCTGTTCCGGGGCGATCAGTCGCGGCTGGTGGCTGCCGAACCCCGGAGCGCTGCAGACTGCCAGCGTCAAGTCGGTAGTAGCTTCGACGCTGTAGCTCACGCCATTCGGCAGGTAGACGGCATAGGGCGGGATCTTCTCGAAGATGTCCATGCGCTTGCCGATTTCTTCCCAGCGATGCTCACCGCTGGTCACGGTGGCGCGGCCGGAGAGCAGCACCAGGCAGTGCTCGCGATCCTCGGTATTGGCTTCTAGGCGCTGGCCACGAGCTAGCTCGTGCACGCGAAAGCCGACGTGCTCCCAGCCGGCGGATTGCGGGGTGACCTCCAGCACCTTGCCCTGGGCGTCGGGCTCGTGGGGGTGTACCAGTAGTGACGTCATGGGGCGCTCCTGTGGCATTCAGTGAATGTCGTCGAGGGCGATGCGGCGGCCCTCCTTCAGCGAACGTTCGGCGGCCTCGGCCAGGCGCAGAGCCTCCAGGCCGTCGTTGACGCCGGCAAGTGGAGGGCGCTGTGTCTGCCATGCCTCGACGAAGTCGCCGATTTCGCGGCTGTAGGCCTCGGCGTAGCGTTCCAGGAAGAACCACTTGGGTTTCTCCTCTACCTGGCCCGGTTCGCCGGTGAAGCGCAGGCGGGTCTCGCTCTCGTTCTGGGCTTGCAGCATACCCTCGCTGCCGAAGGCCTCGATGCGCTGGTCATAGCCATAGCAGGCGCGGCGCGAATTGCCGATATGACAAAGCCGGCCGCTGACAGTGGTCAGGGTCAGCATGGCGGTGTCCACATCGCCGGCCTCGCCAATGGCAGGGTCGATCAGGCAGCTGCCCTCGGCGTGGACATGGCTGATGGGCTCGTCGAGCAGCCAGCGGGCCATGTCGAAGTCGTGGATCGTCATGTCACGGAACAGGCCGCCGGAGGCGCCGACATACTCCGCCGGGGGTGGGCTTGGATCGCGGCTTATGATGGTCAGCGTTTCGAGAGTGCCGATGCGACCCTCCATCAGTGCCTTCTTGAGGGCGGCGAACTGGGGGTCGTGTCGGCGGTTGAAACCCAGGGCACAGGTGACGGGGTGGCTTTCAAGCACCTGCAAGGCCACCCGGGTGCGGTCCAGATCCAGGGCGATGGGCTTCTCGCAGAGGATCGCCTTGCCGGCACGGGCTGCCTGCTCCAAATACTCGGCGTGGGTTGGAGTGCTGGAGGCGATCAGCACGGCATCGATGTCGCTATCGGCGAAGATAGCCTCGGCGCTCAGAGCTCGGGTGCCATAGTGGGCGGCCAGTGCCTCGGCGGCGGGTGCGTGGCAGTCGCTAACGGCGGCTAGCGTCACGGCTGGGTGCTGGCCAATGGAAAACGCATGCACCTTGCCGATGCGACCGGCGCCGATCAGGGCAATTTTCATGGTGGCTCCTGATGAGTTGTGGTTGGTCGAAGCGAGCCGTGAACAGGGCAATATCAGGCCCGTCCGGCGGTGTCTCCAGCGGGAAGTCGATCACGCGCCTTGTCCTGACGTACACCCAATGAGATGGCCAGGGTCTGAGCCAAGCAGAGCGAGGCGGTGAGGCCGCGGAAGCTCTTGACCTCGGCTTCGTGCACGACCAGCGCTACGTCGGCCAGACGGGCCAGCGGGCTCAGGTTGGAATCGGTGATCACTACCAGGGGTAGGCCGCGTTCCCTGGCAGCCTCCGCCACCTGCCGACTCTCTTCCGCATAGGGCGAGAAGCTGATCACCAGCAGGGCGTCCTGACTGCCGATGGCGCGTACCTGTTCGCCGTACATCCCACCTAGGCCGTTGACCAGCACAGTTCTCTTGTCGATGTGGTGCAGCGCATAGGTCATATAGCTGGCCACCACGAAGCTGCGCCGGGCGCCCATCACATGGACCGCCTGGGCTCGTTCGAAGATGTCCAGGGCCTGTTCCAACTGGCGGGGATCGATGCGCCCCGGCAACTGCTCCAAGACCTCTCGATTGGCATCGGCGAACTCCCACAGCAGTTGGGTGCTGTCGGGTGTCTCGCCAGTGGCGCTGCGCACCGCACGGATCCGCTCGGTGTAGTTGGGCAGTTCGTCCACTAGCCGTGTGCGGAACAGCTGTTGCATCTCCGAGAAACCCTTGAAGCCGAAGCTGTTGGCAAAGCGGATCAGAGTCGAGGGGGTGACCCCGGCCTGCTCGGCAAGTTTTGCCACGGTGGCGAATGCCACCTCCTGAGGGTGGTCAAGCAGGAAGCGAGCCGTCTGTTGTAGGCGCCGGCTTAGCGACGGGTAGTCCGTCGTGATACGTGCCTCCAACTCGTCGAAGTCCTGGGGTGTGGTCATTTGTCCTGGTTCCTTGCCGTCGCATGGGGCTGGCTCGAATGCTTAGTGAGCAGTCTAGGTGTATTGGAATGAAAATTCCATTTAAACCAAAGTATGGAATAAATGATTTGATTTACCCGGAGGGTGGAATCTATATTTCATGCCGTAAATGCGTTTCACCTAGCGAGCACCACATAACGACAACCGCGAGGAAACCACCATGGCACGTCTCTCCTATCTGCTGGCCGCCTCGGCCACAGCGACTCTGCTCAGCGCCGCCGCCCAGGCCGACAGCCAGCGCTACATCATGATCACCCACGGCCAGGCTGCCGATCCCTTCTGGTCCATCGTCAAGACGGGGGCTGAGGATGCCGCCGATGAGCTTGGTGTGCGTCTGGAGTATCGCGCGCCTACCACCTTCGACGTGGCACGCATGCGACAGCTGCTCGAAGCGGCCATTGCTTCCGAGCCTGATGGCATCATTCTGACGCTGACCAGCCCCGATGCCATGGGCAGCTTGATGCAGGGGGCTAAGGACGAAGGAATACCGGTCGTGGTGATCAACTCCGGGGGGCATGTGGCCCGAGACTACGGTGCCGATCTCTATATCGGCATGGACGAACATCTGGCCGGCAAGATGGCCGCCGAGCGCATGATCGAGAACGGTGCCAGCCATGGGCTATGCGTCAACCACGAGCAGGGCAATGTGGGCCTCGACCAGCGCTGTGAGGGTTTTCTGGAGGGGTTCGGGGGCAATGCCTCCCAACTGGCCACTACCATTGACCCTACCGAAATTCGCAACTCCTTGATCGCATACCTCGACCAGAATCGTGAAGTAGACGCCATCCTCGGCCTTGGGCCGCTGAGCACCGAGCCGGTGATCGAGGCTCTGCGCAGCGAAGGCGCTCTAGGGCAGCTGCAGTTCGGTACCTTCGATCTCTCACCGCGCATTCTGCAGACGGTGGCGGCGGGAGACATGGATTTCGCTATCGACCAGCAGCCCTACCTGCAGGGCTATCAAGGCGTCGTGACCATCAATCAGTACGTCAAGCACCTGCTGATGCCGGCTACCGACCTGCTCACCGGGCCTGCCTTTGTCACCCCTGAGACTGCCGAACAGGTCATCGAGCTGACCGAACGCGGCATCCGCTGAGGCGGATGTCTCGTTAATCACCTCTGGAGACTCCTACCATGACAGCTACCTCTGCCAAGCAAATGTCAGATGACGAGCGGTTGAAGAAGGCCAGTCCGCTGAAAAAGGCGCTGAGTCGCCCTGAGTTTGGCGCCGTGGCAGGCGCCATCCTGGTGATCGCCTTCTTCAGCGTCGTCGCCGCCGGTACCGGCATGTTCACGGCCCGGGGCATGATCAACTTTCTCGAGGTCTCGGCTCAGCTCGGCATCATCGCAGTGGCTGCCGCCCTGCTGATGATAGGTGGCGAGTTCGACCTTTCCATCGGTTCGATGATCGGTTTTGCTGGCATTCTGATTGCGATTCCCGCCGTGCAGTACGGCTGGCCGCTGTGGGCTGCCCTGTTGTTCGCCTTTGCCAGTGCTTTGCTGGTGGGGGCGATCAACGGCTGGTTGGTGGTCAGGACGGGCCTGCCTTCCTTCATCGTCACCCTGGGCTTTCTGTTCATCTTGCGAGGCCTGGCCATCGGCCTGCCGCGGCTGTTCACCGGGCGTACCCAGATCGGTGGCATTCACGAGACCATGGCCGGCGACTGGCTGGCGCCACTCTTTTCCGGTGTGGTGGGGGCGAGTCTTTTCCAGTGGTTAGCGGAGGTCGGCTTGCTGGCTACCAATTTCGCCGGCAACCCGGTGGTGTCCGGCATTCCGGTCGCCGTGGTGTGGTGGGTCGGCTTGACGGCCTTGGCCACTTGGGTGCTGCTGGGGACCCGCTTCGGCAACTGGATCTTCGCCTGTGGTGGTGACAAGAACGCCGCGCGTAACGTGGGTGTGCCGGTCAACCTGGTCAAGATAACCCTGTTCATGTTCACCGCCTTCTGCGCCACCGTCTACGCCGCTCTGCAGGTCATGGACACCGGCTCGGCAGACAGTATGCGCGGCATGCTCAAGGAGCTCGAAGCGATCATTGCCGTGGTGATCGGCGGGGCGTTGCTCACCGGCGGCTACGGCTCCGCCATCGGTGCTTCCTTCGGTGCGCTGATCTTCGGTGTGGTCCAGATGGGCATTTTCTATACCGGCGTCAACACCGACTGGTTCCAAGTCTTCCTCGGCGCGATGCTGCTGGTGGCCGTGCTGTTCAACAATTTCGTGCGCAAGAAAGCACTGGAGGCCCACTGATGAGCACCCAGACCCCGATGATAGAGATGCGCGGTGTGCACAAGCACTTCGGCAGCGTCATTGCTCTGAGCGATATCTCAATGAAAGTCCACAGCGGCGAGGTGATGTGCTTGCTAGGGGACAACGGTGCCGGCAAGTCGACTCTGATCAAGACGCTTTCCGGCGTGCATCCGCCCACGCAGGGAGAGTTCCTGGTGGATGGCAGGCCCGCCGACTTCACATCGCCAGCGGATGCCCTGGATGCCGGTATTGCCACGGTCTTTCAGGACCTGGCAATGATTCCGCTGATGTCGATCACACGCAACTTCTTCATGGGGCGCGAACCCACCGTGGGTTGGGGGCCTTTCAAGCGCATCGACTGGAAGTACGCTGACCGGGTCGCCATGGAGGAGATGGCTAAGATCGGCATCGACGTGCGTGACCCGACTCAGCCGGTGGGCACCCTTTCCGGCGGCGAGCGCCAGTGCGTAGCCATCGCCCGAGCGGTCTATTTCGGGGCCAAGGTGCTGATACTCGATGAGCCGACTTCGGCGCTGGGGGTCAAGCAGGCTTCGGTGGTGCTGCGCTATATCGCCAAGGCTAGGGCCGATGGGCTGGCGGTGATCTTCATCACGCATAACGTTCATCATGCCTACCCGGTCGCCGACGCTTTCACTCTGTTGAAGCGTGGCTCGAGCCTGGGCACCTTCCGCAAGGAGGAGGTGAGCCGCGAGGAGGTGCTCAACATGATGGCCGGAGGTGCCGAGCTCGAGAGTCTCGATGCCGAACTGGCCGAGTTTCAGCGCAGCGATCAGGAGTCACGGGGGTCGCCTCGAAAAGCGCATGCATCATCCGCAGCCACCGCCCCTTCCTCCCGGTCCCAGGCTCGCCTGGCCGGCGGTTATTAAGAGAGCGGCAGAGCAGGCCCGGGCCTGGTCCGCATTATCCACCCTGTGAATGGAACGTCGGCGCAGTGCTCGACGGATGCTGTCTGACCACCCAGCCTGCTGGGCGCCAGACGACACGCGACGCGGAGGAACGCCATGCAAGATGTTAACACCGACAACCGCCCCCTGGATCTGATCTGCTTGGGCCGCGTCGCCGTCGACCTCTATGCGGAACAGGTCGGTAGCCGCCTTGAGGATGTTACCAGCTTCGCCAAATACCTGGGCGGCAGCTCCGGCAATGTGGCCTACGGTACGGCGAGGCTGGGGCTCAAGTCGGCGATGCTGTCGCGGGTCGGCAATGAGCAGATGGGCAACTTCGTGCGCGAGGAGTTGCAGCGCGCAGGGGTCGACACCTCGGCCTTGCAGACCGATCCAGAGCGCCACACCGGCCTGGTACTGCTGGCGCTCAAGGATCGCGACACCTTTCCGCTGCTCTTCTACCGGCGGGACTGCGCCGACATGGCCATCGATCATAGGGCAATCGATCCAGCTTTCATCGGGCGAGCCCGGGCGCTGGCCATCACCGGCACCCATCTCTCGACCCAGACGACGCGGCTTGCCTGCCGCAAGGCGTTGGACGCAGCCGTCGCCCATGGCGTCAAGCGGGTGCTCGATATCGACTATCGACCGGTGTTGTGGGGCCTTACTGCGCCGGGCGACGGTGAAACTCGCTTCGTGGCCGATGAGAGGGTCACCGGCGACCTGCAGCAGTGGCTCGGCGACTTCGATCTGATTGTCGGCACCGAGGAGGAGTTCCACATCGCCGGTGGCAGCACCGATACTTTGGCGGCGCTGCGAGCGGTGCGCCGGATCAGCGCTGCCACCCTGGTCTGTAAGCTCGGGCCCCTGGGCTGTGTGGTAATCGAGGGCGAGATTCCCGCGCGGATCGAGGAAGGCATCCTGGTTCGTGGCGTGTCGGTCGAGGTACTCAACGTGCTGGGGGCCGGTGACGCCTTCATGAGCGGTCTCTTGCGAGGCTGGCTGCGCGGCGAGGGTTGGGCGACCAGTGCCAGCTACGCCAATGCCTGCGGGGCGCTAGTGGTTTCTCGCCATGGCTGTGCACCGGCCATGCCCACCGAGGAGGAGCTGTTCGATTACCTGGAGCGCCGTGATGAGGTGCCCCGCCCCGACGGAGACGAACGTCTCAACCACTTGCATCGTGTCACCACTAGAGTGCCCACCGCGTGGCCCGAGGTGTGCGGCCTGGCCTTCGACCACCGCCGCCAGCTTACCGACATGGCCCGCGAAGAGCACGCCGACCCGGCGTGTCTGCCGCAGCTCAAGCGCCTGCTGGTACAAGCGGCGGAGGAGGGGGGGCGGCGCTGTGGATTGGCCAAGCCGGCCATCCTGGTGGACGACGTGCTCGGTCAGGATGCCCTCAGCGAGGCGTCGGGGCGCGGTTGGTGGATCGGCCGCCCGGTGGAGCTGCCCGGCTCTCGCCCGCTGCGCTTCCAGCATGGTGACGATTTGGGCAGCTGCCTGCGCCACTGGCCCGCCGAGCACATCATCAAGTGCCTGGTGTTCTATCACCCGGACGATGCCATTGGCCTGCGTCTGGAGCAGGAGGCGCGTCTGCGCCAGCTCTACCGCTCGGCCTGCGACAACGGCCTGGAGCTGCTGGTGGAGGTCATTCCGCCGGCCGGCATGCCGCAGGATGACACCACCCTGCCGCGCAGTCTGCAGCGTCTCTACAACCTGGGTATTCGTCCCGACTGGTGGAAGCTGCCGGCCATGTCCGAGTCTGCGTGGCGGGCCGTGGGGCGGATCATCGATGCCCAGGATCCTCACTGTCGAGGGGTCGTGCTGCTGGGCCTGGATGCCCCCATGGAGGAGATGAAGCGCGGCTTCGGCTGCGCCGCGCGCCAGGCGCGCTGCAAGGGCTTCACCGTGGGTCGCACCCTTTTCGCCGCAGCCAGCCGCGAGTGGCTGGCCGGGCGCATTGACGATGCCACCCTGGTAAGCCGGGTTGCCGACAACTATGCCGAACTGATCCAGGCGTGGCGACGCCTGCGCAGCACCGCCCCCCAACTGGAGGAAGCCTGAGATGCGTACTCTTCGACTCACCATGGCCCAGGCCCTGGTCAAGTACCTGGCGGCCCAGCGCATCGAGCATCAGGGGCGCGAGCTCCCGCTGTTCGAAGGGATCTTCGCCATCTTCGGTCACGGCAACGTGGCCGGCCTCGGCGAGGCGCTCTATCACGCTCAGGATAGGCTGCCGACCCTGCGTGCCCACAATGAGCAGACCATGGCCCACGCTGCCATCGCCTTCGCCAAGGCCAACGGCCGGCGGCGCCTGATGGCGGCCACCAGTTCCATCGGGCCGGGGGCTACCAATATGGTGACCGCTGCGGCCCTGGCCCATGCCAACCGTCTTCCGATCCTACTGCTGCCGGGGGATACCTTCGCTACCCGCGAACCCGACCCGGTGCTGCAGCAGGTGGAACACTTCGGTGACCCCGGCATCACGGTCAATGACTGCTTCCGCCCGGTGTCGCGCTTCTTCGACCGCATCACCCGTCCCGAACAACTGCTGACCAGCCTGCCCCAGGCCATCGCCATCCTGCTCGACCCCGAACACTGCGGCCCCGCGACCCTGGCACTGCCCCAGGACGTTCAAACCTTTGCCTACGACTATCCGGCGCATTTCTTCACGCCTCGGGTGCACCGGATTCGGCGTCCCCAGCCGGACCCCCACGAGCTGGAGGAAGCCCTCATCACCCTGGCTCGGGCCGAGCGCCCGCTGATCATTGCCGGGGGCGGCGTGCATTATGCTGGGGCCTGCGAGCGCCTGGCAGAACTGGCCCGCATGCGCGGCATCCCGGTCGCCGAGACCCAGGCCGGCAAGGGCGCACTGCCTGATGCCCATCCCTGCGCGGTGGGGGCCATCGGCGTCACTGGCAGCGCTGCCGCCAACCGGCTCGCCGAGCAGGCAGACGTCATTCTCGCTGTGGGCACCCGGCTGCAGGACTTCACCACCGGCTCCCGGGCGCTCTTCGAGCGCCAAGATCTTTCCCTGGTGGCCCTCAATGTGGGCCGCTTCGACAGCCTGAAGCATCACGCCCTGCCGCTGACCGGCGACGCCCTCGACGGCCTCGCGGCGCTGGATGCCGGTCTGGGGGAGTGGCGGGCCGGCGATGCCTGGCGGGAGCAGGCCGGTAGCCTCAAGCGTGAATGGGCTGAGGTAGTGAGCCGTGTAACTGCCGATGAGGGACGCGAGCTACCCACCGATGCCCAGGTGATCGGCGCGGTCAACCGCCAGGCGGGGGATGACGGCACGGTAGTTTGCGCCGCAGGCGGCCTGCCCGGCGAGCTGCACAAGCTGTGGCAGGCCGCAGGGCCGGGAAGCTACCACGTGGAGTACGGCTTCTCCTGTATGGGCTACGAAATCGCCGGCGGCCTCGGGGTCAAAATGGCACACCCCGAGCGCGAAGTGTTCGTCATGGTGGGCGACGGCTCCTATCTGATGCACAACTCGGAGCTCGCCACTTCGGTGATGCTCGGTCACAAGCTGATCGTGGTGGTGCTCGACAACCGCGGCTTCGGCTGTATCAGCCGCCTGCAGCAGGCCACCGGAGGTGCCGGCTTCAACAATCTGCTCGAGGATTGTCGCACGGTGCCGCAAGGCGCACCCAAGCTGGATTTCGCAGCCCACGCCCGGGCGCTGGGCTGCCAGGCGGAGAGCGTGAGAGGTATCCAGGCGCTGGAACAGGCGCTGCGACGTGCCCGCCAGGCCGACACGACCTACGTCATCGCCCTGGATACCGATCCGAGGCCCAGCACCGCTGAGGGTGGCGCCTGGTGGGAGGTGGCGGTACCCGAGGTCTCCGAGCGCGAGCAGGTGCGCGAGGCCTATGCCGGCTACCGCGAGGCCAAACGGCGCCAGTACCGCTGAGTACGCAGCGGCGCTCAGCGACTCACTCGTTCACTCAGCCATGGGCGGGCCGGGCGGCCCGCTCGCAAGGAGCACGTCATGTCTACCGTACGCCTGGGGATCAATCCCCTGACCTGGACCAACGACGACCTGCCGAGCCTGGGAGCCGACACCCCGCTCGAGGTCTGCCTGGAAGAAGGACGCGAGGCCGGGTTTGCAGGCTTCGAACTCGGCAACAAGTTTCCCCGCACCCCGGAAGTGCTTTCCCGGGTGCTGGGCCGCTATGACCTGGAGCTGGTCTCCGGCTGGTACTCCGCCCGGCTGCTGGAGCGCAGCCCCGAGGAGGAGATCGCCGCGATTCAGGAGCATCTCGGGCTGCTCAAGGCCTGTGGCGCCAAGGTGATGGTGTTCTGCGAGGTGAGCCGCTGTATCCATGGTCACCAGGCGCTACCCCTGTCCCGACGCCCCCTGCTCAGCGACGCCGACTGGGAACGATTGACCACGGGGCTCGACGCGGTGGGGGATTATCTCAAGGAGCAGGGGATACAGCTGGCTTACCACCACCACCTGGGCACCGTGGTGGAGAGCCAGCAGGACGTGGAGCGGATGCTCGACAGCACCGGCGATTCTGTCGGCCTGCTGCTCGACTTCGGCCACCTGAGCGGTGCCGGCGGTGATCCTCTGGCAGTGGCACGACGCTATGCCGCTCGGATCAATCACGTGCATTGCAAGGACCTGCGCTTGCCGGTCTTGGAAGAGCTTCGCAATCGTGACAAGAGCTTTCTGGACGGGGTGCTCGATGGCCTTTTCACTGTGCCCGGGGATGGAAACGTGGATTTCCTGCCGGCCCTGACCCACCTGTACGAGGCTGGTTACCGGGGATGGCTGGTGGTGGAGGCCGAGCAGGACCCCGAAGTGGCGCATCCGCTCACCTACGCCCGCATGGGCTATCGCAACCTGCGTGCTCTGGCCGAACAGGCCGGATTCACCGTTGCCGACTGATTTTCCGATGACAGACACGAGAGAGCAGCCTTCCATGAATCAGATTCACCACTACCTCGGTGGCAGCGTTGCCCAGGGCGAGAGCAGCCGTTTTGCGCCTGTCTACAACCCCGCCACCGGTGAGCAGAGCGCTCAGGTCGTTCTGGCCACGGCCAACGAGACCCGCGAGGCGATTCGCCTGGCCCAGGAGGCATTCGCCCAATGGTCCAGGGTGTCCCCGCTGAAGCGGGCGCGCATTCTGTTCAGGTTCAAGGAACTGGTGGAAGCCAACGCCGACGAGCTGGCGCGGCTGATCTCGAGCGAACATGGCAAGGTGTTATCCGACGCCAAGGGCGAGCTGACCCGCGGCCTGGAAGTGGTCGAGTTCGCCTGCGGTATCCCGCACCTGCTGAAGGGCGAGCACTCGCTCAATGTAGGCACCGGGGTGGACAGCTACTCTCTCATGCAGCCGCTGGGCGTCTGCGCCGGTATCTCACCGTTCAACTTTCCTGCCATGGTGCCGATGTGGATGTTCCCCATCTCGCTCGCCTGCGGCAATACCTTCATCATGAAGCCTTCGGAGAAGGACCCGTCTACGCCGATGCGGCTGGCCGAGCTGCTTGGGGAAGCCGGCCTTCCGGACGGTGTCTTCAACGTGGTCAACGGCGACAAGGAGTCGGTGGACGTGCTGCTTACCGACGAGCGGGTGCAGGCGGTCAGCTTCGTCGGTTCGACTCCCATCGCCGAATACATCTATGCCACCGCTTCGGCCCATGGCAAGCGGGTCCAGGCCCTGGGCGGCGCCAAGAACCATATGGTGATCATGCCCGACGCCGATCTCGACCAGGCCGTGGGCGCCCTGATGGGAGCTGCCTATGGCTCCGCCGGCGAGCGCTGCATGGCAATATCGGTGGCCGTGCCGGTAGGCGAGGAGACCGCCGAGCGCCTGCGCGAGAAGCTGGTGGTGGAACTCGACAAGCTGCGCGTCGGCCCGGGACAGGTGGATGGCCCCGACAACGATATGGGGCCGCTGGTGACTCGCGAGCATCTGAAGAAGGTGCTTGGTTATATCCAGGTCGGCGTGGATGAGGGAGCGGAGCTGGTGGTGGATGGCCGCGAGGCGCGCATCGAAGGGGCCGGCAACGGCTACTTCGTTGGTGGCACCCTGTTCGATCGCGTCAAGCCGGGCATGCGCATCCACCGCGAGGAAATCTTCGGTCCGGTGCTTTGCATCGCCCGGGTGCCCAGCTTCGATGCCGCCGTGACGATGATCAACGATCACGAGTACGGCAACGGTACCGCCATCTTCACTCGCGACGGCGATGCCGCACGCCAGTTCTGCGAACAGATCCAGGTAGGCATGGTGGGCGTCAATGTGCCGATCCCGGTACCCATGGCCTTCCATAGCTTCGGCGGCTGGAAGCGCTCGCTGTTCGGTCCGCTACATATGCACGGCCCTGACGGTGTGCGCTTCTACACCCGCATGAAGACCGTCACCCAGCGCTGGCCCAGCGGCATTCGCGAGGAAACCAACCACTTCACCATGCCGACCCACTGATCGCGCTGCTACCCCCCTCATTTCGCACCGAGTCGGATCCCAGCCCGGCTCGGTGAGATATGCCTGGTGATGAAAGGATGGACGAGATGGAGACACTCAATATCGGTTTGATCGGCACCGGCTTCATGGGCAAAGCGCATTCCATTGCCCTCAAGGCCGCTCCCGCCGTGTTCGACCTGCCGGCTCAGCCGTTCTGCGATCTGCTTGCCGAGGTCGATGACGCGCTGGCCGAGCGCAAAGCTCTCGAGCTGGGTTTCGCCCGCGCTACAGGTGACTGGCGGCTGCTGGTAAAGGACCCTGAGGTAGACGTGGTGGATATCTGCGCCCCCAACTACCTGCACAAAGAGATGGCCCTGGCCGCCATTGCTGCGGGCAAGCACGTCTACGCCGAGAAGCCGCTGGCACTCACCGCCGCTGATGCCGGGGAAATGGCCGAGGCGGCGGAGAAGGCCGGGGTCAAGACGCTGGTGGGCTTCAACTACATTCGCAACCCGGCCACCCAACTGGCCCGGGAGATCGTCGCCAGCGGCGAGATCGGCGAGCTGATCCATTTCCGCGGCCGCCATAACGAAGACTATCTAAGCGATCCAGCCAAACCGCTGGACTGGCATGTTCAGCGGGCCACTGCGGGTGCCGGGGCACTGGGCGACGTAGGCTCACACATCCTCAATATGGCGGAATACTTGACCGGTCAGCGCATCAGTGAGGTGTTCGGCCAGCTGCAGACGTTGATTCCCAGGCGCCCTTTACCCGATGGCAGTGGCGGCATGGGGGAGGTCGAGAACGATGATCAGGCCCAGGCGCTGCTGCGTTTCGATGGTGGCCTGATCGGCAATATCGAGACTTCTCGTGTCGCCACCGGGCGCAAGATGGGACTGGCATATACCCTGACTGGCACCAAGGGCTCGATCATCTTCGACCAGGAACGCCTGAGCGAGCTCCAGCTTTACAAGAGTGAAGGCCTTCCGGGTCGGCGAGGCTTCAGCACCCTTCTGATTGGCCCTGCGCATCCCGACTACGCCGCCTTCAGCCCGGCCCCTGGACATGGGTTGGGCTACAACGATCAAAAAATCATCGAGATCCGGGATTTGGTAGTGGGCATAGCGGGTAACAAGCCGCTTTATCCCGACTTTCGTGAGGCTTGGCGAGTCAATCGCCTCATTGAAGCCATTGAGCATTCGCATGTCGTGGGCAGTTGGATCGCGTTGCACTGAGGCCTCTGCCCGCCGCTTCGCTTGGCTTCTCACCGGGACCATTGACTACGGTTAATGGGTACATCCATGGAATAGGAGGTAGCTCATGAGCCGTTATGGAATGCGTAGCGCCCTGGTGGTCTTTGCCGCATCGCTGATGCTGGGCTTGGCGGGCTGTGGTACCGGAACCGGCGAGCGTGCCGCCAGCGGCGCCGGTGTAGGCGCCGCCACCGGGGCGGCGGCAGGTGCCGCTACTGGCGGAAGCCCGGTTACCGGGGCGGCGATCGGCGCTGGCGCAGGTGCCGCGACCGGTGCGGCGACCGACGAGGACGATATCGATCTCAGCGATTGATTTCGCTGCCGTCAGGCAACTACCGATGGACCGCGCATGTGAGCATGCGCGGTCTTTTCGTGCTTGAGGCGGCCTTACTCGGGAATGTGCCAGGTCTCTGGGCACTCCCGACTGCGAAACAGCCGCTGGGCGGTGGTGGCGTTGCGGCGTTCGGCAAGCGCTTCGCGCCCCTCGCTGAGGGTATCCATCATGCCGGGGTGGGGGTGGCGCACGGTGAGCAGTGTCAGCGCGTCTTCGCGGCCGACCTCGTAGTCGCCCTGCAGGGACTCGATGAGGGGCTCGAGCCGCTCGGGCTTGTCGTCGAGGCAGAAGGCGAAGCGCATGGCGCCGCTGTCGACCAGGTTGGCGTGCATGCCGGCCTTTACCAGGCGGCCGAGAATGTCATGCTGGCGCGGCTCGTCCATGAAGGAGAAGTCGCGCGGTCTCACTTCCACCCACACCTGCTCTTCGCGCAGGATACAGCTGGCCACGTCGCTGTCGAAGCGCCGCTCGGCGTCGATGACGGTGGGCTCGGCATCGGGCGTCTCGAAGGAGCGCACCGTCAACGGAATCGACTTCTCCTGCAGCGGCCCCAGGGTCTTGGGATGGATCACCTTGGCGCCGTGCCAGGCCAGCTCGGTGGCCTCGGCGTAGGAGATCCGCTCGAGCTGCACGGCGTTGTCGAAGCGCCGGGGGTCGGCGTTGAACAGCCCGGTGACGTCCTTCCAGATCACCACCTCGCGGGCATCGAGGCAGTGGGCGAAAATCGCCGCGCTGAAGTCCGAGCCCTCGCGGCCCAGGGTGGTAGCCTCGCCCTCCTCGGTGCCGCCGATGAAGCCCTGGGTCAGGATGACGCGGTCACTGTTCGCCAGGCGCTGGCGAACGGTCTCGGCGGTGGCGGACCAGTCGAGATTGGCGGCCTGATGGCAGGCATCGGTGCGTACCAGTTCGCGGGCATCGTGCCAGTCGCTGGCAATGCCGCAGTGGTTGAGCCAGGCGGCGACGATGGTGGTGGAGATCAGCTCTCCGTAGCACACGGTCTGGTCGTAGTGCCTGGCATAGGCGCTTTCGCGGTGCCTGCGGTGTTGGGCGTCGAGTTCGTCGAACAGGGCGTCGACGCGCTCACGCGGTGAGTCGGCGGTGTCACCGAACAGCGCCTCCAGCGCCTCGCGGTGTTCGGCCTGCAGGGCGTCGAAGCACTGGCGGTACTCGTCTCCCTGCGTTCCACCCTCGCCGCGGGCGGCGGCCAGCAGCGCTTCCAGCTTGTTGGTGGTCTTGCCCATGGCCGAGACCACCACGATTAGCGGGCGGTCGCGATGCTGCTCAAGCAGCGGAGTCAGGTGGCGTATGGCATCGGCATCCTTGATCGAGGCGCCGCCGAACTTGAATACGGTCGTCATGTCGGGCTCTCCCTGTCTGGTGACGTCGTGCCCTACACCATGGGTCATAACGGCGGCCAGCGAAAGGGGCGCCCGGCATGCCGTGCAAGTGACGGTGCAGATACGAAAAAAGCCCCCGCAGGGGCTTTCTTCGTGCAGCGGTGTCTCAACTCAACCGCTGCATGTAGTCCTCGTAACCGAAGGTCTTCACCGTACGCACCTCGCGGCTGCGCTCGTCGATCCGGCAGATCGAGGGCAGACGAATGCCGTTGAAGGTGGTGGTCTTGACCATGGTGTAGTGGGCCATGTCGGTGAACACCAGGCGGTCGCCGATGGCGAGTGGCTGATCGAACGAGTAGCGGCCGATCACGTCGCCGGCCAGGCAGGTGGTGCCGCCCAGGCGATAGGTGAAGGGCTTCTCGCCCGGCTCGCCGGCACCGATGATGTGCGGTCGGTAGGGCATCTCCAGCACGTCCGGCATGTGCGCCGTGGCCGAGGTGTCGAGGATGAGGTTGGGACCGTCGTTTTCCACGATATCCAGCACCGAGCACACTAGATAGCCGGTATTCAGCGCGATTGCCTCGCCCGGTTCCAGGTAGACGGTGAGGTGCGGATGACGCTCGCGGAAACCGCGCACCACCCGCACCAGCCGCTCAATGTCGTAGTCAGTGCGGGTGATGTGATGGCCGCCGCCGAAGTTGACCCATTTCAGCCCGGCCAGGTACTGGCCGAACTTCTCCTCGAACGCAGCGAGGGTCTCCTCCAGGGCGTCGCTGTTCTGCTCGCACAGGGTGTGGAAGTGCAGCCCCTCGAGTCCTTCCAGGTCGCCCTCGGCGAGATCCGACACCCGCGTGCCGAGCCGCGAGCCCGGTGCGCAGGGATCGTAGAGCGGTACCGCGCCGGTGGAGTGCTCGGGGTTCACTCGCAAGCCGCAGGAGACCTGACGCGGCGCCGCCGCGACGGTCTCGCGGAAGCGGCGCCACTGCCCCGGGGAGTTGAAGCTGATGTGGTCGGCGTACTGCAGCACCACCGCCATCTCCTCGGGGGTGAAGGCCGGCGAGTAGACGTGCACCTCGCCACCGAAGGTCTCCGCGCCCAGGCGCGCCTCGTCCTGCCCGCTGGCGGTGGTGCCCACCAGGTACTGGCTGACCAGCGGGAAGGTGTCCCACATGGCGAAGCCCTTCAGCGCTAGCAGGATCCTCGCGCCGCTCGCTTCCTGGACCTGCCGCAGCAGCTCCAGGTTCTTGCGCAGCAGCTTGTCGTCGACCACGTAGGCCGGCGACGGGCAGGCGTGGATGTCGAAGTCGGGGCTCGTCATGCTACTCATGCCAGCGGGTCGTGCTCCGGGTCGAGTTCGACCACCTGCCACGGCAGGCCCATGTCGCCGATGCGCTCCATGAAGGGATCGGGGTCGAGCTGCTCCACATTGAACACGCCCGCGCCCTTCCAGATGCCTTCCAGCATCAGCATGGCGCCGGTCACCGCCGGCACGCCGGTGGTGTAGGAGATCGCCTGGGACTTGACCTCGCGGTAGCAGGCCTCGTGGTCGCAGATGTTATAGATGTACACCTTGCGCCGCTTGCCGTCCTTGATGCCGTCGGCAATGATGCCGATGTTGGTCTTGCCCTTGGTGCGCGGGCCCAGCGAGGCCGGGTCGGGCAGAACCGCCTTGAGGAACTCCAGCGGGGCGATCCTGGTACCGCCCACTTCGATCGGCTCGATGCTAGTCATGCCGACGTTCTCGAGCACCTTGAGGTGGGTGATGTACTTCTCGGAGAAGGTCATCCAGAAACGAATGCGCTCCAGCCCTTTGATGTTCTGGCTGAGCGACTCGAGCTCCTCGTGGTAGAGCAGGTAGATGTCCTTCTCGCCGATGCCGTCGAAGTCGAACTTGCGCTTCACCGCCAGCGGGTCGGTCTCCTTCCACTCGCCTTTCTCCCAGTAGCGACCCTTCGCGGTGATCTCGCGAATGTTGATCTCCGGGTTGAAGTTGGTGGCGAAGGGGTAGCCGTGGTCGCCGCCGTTGGCATCGAGGATGTCGATGCGGTGGATCTCGTCGAACAGGTTCTTCTGGGCGTAGGCGCAGTAGATGTTGGTCATGCCCGGGTCGAAGCCGCAGCCCAGGGTGGCCATGTTACCGGCCTTGACGTAGCGGTCGTGGAAGGCCCACTGCTCCTTGTACTCGAACTTGGCCTCGTCCGGGTGCTCGTAGTTGGCAGTGTCGAGGTAGGGCACGCCAGTCTGCAGGCACGCCTCCATGATGGTCAGGTCCTGATAGGGCAGGGCCACGTGGATCAGCACGTCCGGCTTGAACGATTCGATCAGCGCGACCAGGTCGTCGACGCTGTCGGCGTCCACCTGGGCGGTCTGGATCGGGCGATCCAGTTGGGCGGCGATGGCCTTGCACTTCGCTTCGTTGCGGCTGGCCAGGCAGATCTCGCTGAACACTTCGGGGTGCTGGGCACACTTATGGGTGACGACGCCTCCGACGCCGCCGGCGCCGATAATCAGGACTTTGCTCATGGGCCTCTCGAATCCAGATCGGGGATGTGTATGAAAGCGTAGGGTCTTATCGGTGTTTCGGCCATCTCGCATGCCCGTGCCCGATGCCACCCCGGTCTCGCTCGTCGCTTGCGCGCTGATGATGGCCCCCAGCGAAGCCGGGGGCAAGTGATTTTGTCATGACACGTTAGACCAAAGAAGGGGGTGGCGCCGCTCGGAGCCCATGAGCTGTGGGGCGTTTTAGCATTATTTCTCGTCTATAACCTGCGTTATGAATCTCTATATAAGCTTGTGTTTTAGTATTGCGCAGAATCAACCATAAGCCGGAGAGGCAGAGCGTGACCCTACTGGACAGTATAGTGATGCAGGGCTTGGGCAGACACGGCGCTTTGACGGCAGAAGAAAAGACCCTGCTGCTGGACCTGGAACTCAATCCCAGACGAGCCGCTGCCGGCGAAGTGCTGTGGCAGGAGAGTGCGGACGTGGACCTGTTCTGCGTGGTCAAGGAGGGCTGGGCCTACTCCTACCGCAACCTCGGCAACGGTTCGATGCAGATTCTCAAGGTCTACCTGCCCGGTGACATCATCGGCATGCGGGATTTTGGCTTCGCGCGGCGGCTGGCGGGTGTCGCGATGATCAACGATGGGGTGATCAGCCCGTTCACGCATCAGCAGCTGTTCGAGCTCATCGGACGCTCGCCGGCGCTGGCGGCGAGCATCATCGCCACCGTCGTGCGTCAGCAGGCGATGCTCACCGAGCGGCTGGTCTATCTCGGTCGCTATGCGGCCCACGAGCGGCTGGCGCATTTTCTCTACGAGCTTTACCTGCGATTGAAGCGGATCGGTGCGGTGACGGACAACGGCTTCGTGATGCCGCTGTCGCAGGAGCAGGTCGGCGATGCGCTGGGGCTGAGTGCCGTGCACGTGAGTCGGACCTTCTCCATGCTGCGTGACGAGGGCTTGGTGGTGCGCGACCGCCAGCACGTGGTGCTGCCCGACCCGCAGGCGCTGGCGCGGCTGGTCGAGTTCAACGATACCTATATCGACGAAACGCTTTCCCCGGCGTTCCACGGCTTTCATTAGCCCAGCATTTCATTGGGTTCTTCACTGGCTCATGCTGCATCGGCGACGAAGGCGCGGGCGACGAGGGTTAGGACGGCCGAAACGAAAAAAGCACCCTAGGGGTGCTTTTCTCGTTACTCGATTGGTGGAGGCGGCGGGGATCGAACCCGCGTCCGCCGACACTCGCTCTTCGGCTCTACATGCTTAGGTCCGTTTTTTGGTTTAACGCATCTGGCTCCAACGGGCAGGATCCAGCTACGCGATTCCTCTAAAGTTTAGCGATTGGCGAGAGGACACCACCAACCGCGATCCCATCAGTCTTGGCTCATATCCCCTCCGCGATGAATGGGCACATCGCTTTGGGGCCGGACTAGAAGCTAACAGCTATTAAGCTGCCAGCGCGCCCTGAGCGTAGTTGTCGTCGTTTGCGACTATTTAGTCGTGATGTTGGATTTACGAGATACATCACGCTCTCGGCATGCACCTAGGAGGTTGTCATCGGCGTCGAAGCCATGTCGCCCCCGTAGCAGTCCCATCTTACCAGCATGGGTACGTCTATGACACCTGTTGGCGGGGCTGGTTCCCTCATCTCTCCGATTCTTGCCGTTTTCGGGGAGCCAACCAATGTCTCCTACGCTATGACGCCTCAGGCCTTGGTATGTTCCCGCATGATGCGGCCCTTCTGCCGCTGCCAGTCGCGGTCCTTCTCGGTGGCGCGCTTGTCGTGCAGCTTCTTGCCCGTCACCAGGGCCAGCTCGCACTTCACCTTGTTGCCTTTCCAGTAGAGCTTGAGCGGCACGCAGGTGTGGCCCTTCTCCTGGGAGCGCGAGAAGATCTTGGCAATCTCCTTGCGGTGCAGCAGCAATTTGCGAGTGCGGGACGGGTCGGCGATCTCGTGGGTGCTGGCGGTGTTGAGCGGTGTGATGTGGCTACCCAACAGCCAGGCCTCGCCATCCTTGATCAGGATGTAGGTGTCGGTGAGCTGGGCCTTGCCGGCGCGCAGGCTCTTCACCTCCCAGCCGGCCAGCACCAGGCCGGCCTCGAAGGTCTCGTCGATGTGGTACTCGAAGCGAGCTTTCTTGTTCTGGGCGATGACGCCGCCACCGGGGCCCTTGCCCTTGCCTTTCTTGTCGGCCATGGAACCTCTTGTCACGTTCTGCTGATGGCACCCTTCCTTCGATATGAGGGGAAGCGTGTTACCATTCAAGGCATGAAATAACCGCTCATGATACGCCCTGGGCACTGTGAAGTCAGCGGAGAGCTCAATGCCAATGGTCAATCGGTCCGCCCTGGTGCGGCACACCCCTCGGGACATGTTCGAACTGGTCAACGACTTCGAGCGCTATCCGGAATTCCTGCCCGGCTGTCGGCGGGCGCGGCTGCTCGAGCGCGACGAGTCGCACCTGATCGGTGAGATGACCCTGGGACGGGCGGGTATCGAGCAGAGTTTCACCACGCGTAACGATCTGATCGAACCCGAGCGCATCGAAATGTCGCTGGTCAGCGGCCCCTTCAAGCGTCTGCGTGGGCGCTGGCTGTTCCTGCCGATGGGCGAGGGCGCCTGCAAGGTGTGCCTCGAGCTGGAGTTCGAGTTCGCCAACCGGCTGCTGGGCATGGCCTTCGGCAAGCTGTTCCAGCAGGTTGCCGGCCAGCTGGTGGACGCCTTCACCCGTCGTGCCGACGAGCTGTACGGACGCTAAGGTGGGGCTTCAGGTAGAGGTCGCCTTCGCGCTGCCCGAGCGGCAGCGCATCGTGACGCTGGAGGTGCCCGCGGGCACCACGGCGCGCCAGGCAGTCGCTCTGGCCAAGCTGGAGCAGCACTTCCCGGAACTGCCGGCGGCGCACTTCGCCGCGGCGGATCTGGGCATCTTCGGCCAACTGCTGCGCGATCCCGACACCCACCGCCTGCGTGCCGGCGACCGGGTCGAGGTCTATCGCCCCCTCGAGATCGACCCCAAGGAGGCACGACTCCGGCGCGCCGGGCGTTAACCCGGCTGCGCGTTCGCGTTACTGTGCCAGCGGTTCGGTGGTTGCCGGCTCGCCGCCCTGGGGCAGAGTGCCGCCAGCGTCAGGTGCGGCCTCGGGAGCGGCTTCCGGCTGGGTGGCCGGCAGTTCGCCCATGGGGTCGGCGCCTTCGATGGCCGGGCCGACACCGTTTTGCGGCCGCAGCTCGATATCCTCGGAAAAGTCGCCTTCGCGCTGCACGTTGACCAGGCGTTCGCCGTCGAAGGTCAGCGTGACCCGGCGCTGTTGTACGCCGCCGTAGGCTTCGTCGAGGCGGAACACGTAGTCCCACTGGTTGGCATTGAAAGGCGCTTCCAGCAGCGGGCGGCCCATCACGTCGATGACCTGAGAGCGGCTCATGCCGGGCTGGAGCTGCTGCACCATGCCCTCGGTGATGTAGTTGCCCTGGGGCAGATCCCGCTTGTAGACGCAGCCGCCGGCCATGGTCAGGGCGATGACGAGAGGGAGGGTTTTGATCAGCTTTTGCATTTGTGTCCGTTCTTCACTATCGTGGATTCGGTCGATCATACCCGACCCTACCTGATACTGCGAAGAGCGAACATGGCCGACCAGAACCATGAACTGCGCAAGGCAGGCCTGAAGGTCACCTTGCCCCGAGTGAAGATCCTGCAGATCCTCGAGAATGCCACGGGTCAGCACCACCTGAGCGCTGAGGATGTCTACAAGACCCTGCTGGAAGCCGGAGAGGATGTCGGTCTGGCAACCGTCTACCGCGTGCTGACCCAGTTCGAGTCGGCGGGCCTGGTGATTCGTCACAATTTCGATGGCGGCCATGCCGTGTTCGAGATCTCCCAGGAGGAGCATCACGACCACATGGTGTGTCTCGACAGCGGCGAGATCATCGAATTCTTCGACGAGACCATCGAGCGGCGCCAGCAGGAGATCGCCGAAGAGCACGGCTTCGAGCTGGTCGATCACGCTCTGGTGCTCTACGTGCGCCCGCGCGGCTCCAATGCCACTCGCCAGGACGGCACGCCGCGAAAATAAGCGATCAGCTATCATCAGCTATCAAAGCTTGATGGCAAAGCGGCCCCGATCATCGATCGGGGCCGCTTTGCTTTACGGTGCGTCAACCGGTCGCAGGCTGTGGGCCCTCAGTGCGACGCACCCTGCTGGCTGGCATCCAGCATCTCGCGTGCGTGGGCCAGGGTGCGGTCGGAAAGATTCACCCCGCCCAGCATGCGCGCCAGTTCGCTGACCCGGCCGGCCTCGTCGAGCAGCGCCATGCGGGTCAGGGTGGTGTCGCGCTTGGCCTGCTTCTCGATGTGCAGGTGGTGGTGGGCCTGTGCCGCCACCTGGGGCAGGTGGGTCACGGTCATCACCTGGCCCTGCTCGCCCAGCCGGCGCAGCAGTTGACCGACGATCTCGGCGGTGGCGCCGGAGATGCCCACGTCGACCTCATCGAACACCAGGCTGGGGATGGTCGAGTGGCGCGCGGCGACCACCTGGATCGCCAGGCTGATTCGCGACAATTCGCCGCCCGAAGCGACCTTGGCCAGCGGGCGCGGCGGCTGGCCGGGGTTGGCACTGATCAGAAAGCGCACCTCCTCCATGCCGTCTGCCTGCGGGCTCTGGCGCGACGTGACTTCCACTTCGAAACGCGCCTTGCCCATGGCCAGGAAGGCGAGCTGCTCCTGCACCGCCTTGCCGAACCTGGCCGCTGCCTGCTGGCGGGTCTCGCCAACGCTTCGTGCCTGCTCGCGCCAGCTGTCGCGCAGGCTCTCGACCTCGGCGCGCAGAGCCTCGAGGTCGTGTTCGCCGCCTTCCAGACTTTCCAACTCGACCTGCAGCCGGCGGTGCAGGGCGGGCAGCTCCTCGGGCATGACGTGATGCTTGCGCGCGATGCGATGCACCTCGCCCAGGCGCGACTCGACCCAGGCCAGGCGCTCCGGGTCCAGCTCGGTGGCGTCGGCGAAGCGGTGCAGCTCGCGCACGGCTTCCTCGACCTGGATACGCGCCTCGCCCAGCATGGCGAGGATCTCGGCCAGTGCGCCGCGGTCGCTGCCCGGCAGCGGATCGAGCCGATGCATCGCCTGATTGAGCAGAGTCAATACGCCGCCTTCGTCGTTGTCGCAGCATTCGGCGGCGTGCTGCGCCTCGCGCAGCGTCTCCTCGGCGTGGGCGAGCTGCTCCTGTTCGTGCTCCAGGGTGGTGAGCTCCTCGTCACCTAGCGCCAGGAGATCGAGCTCCTCGACCTGATAGCGCAGCAGCTGGCGGCGCGCCTGCACCTCGTCGCCGCTCTCGGTCAGCTGCTTCAGGCGTTTGCGGGTCGCCTGCCAGCGGCGGAACGTCTCGCTGAGTTCGTTCACCGCGGCGCGGTTGCCGGCGAAGTCGTCGAGCAGACGCAGATGGGTCTCCTCGCGCAGCAGCAGCTGGTGGGCATGCTGACCGTGGATCTCGACCAGGTGCTCGCCCAGTGCCTTGAGATCGGCCACCGTGGCCGGCTGGCCGTTGATCCATGCCTTGGAGCGGCCGCTGGCGGTCACTACCCGGCGCAGCAGGCAGTCGTCGTCGGGC
>NZ_BAEU01000005.1:0-9588 GCF_000246875.1 Halomonas sp. KM-1 | reverse complement strand
GCCAGCGGCGGCGGCCAGGGTGGTGGCCGTGCCGCCGGTGTTCTGGCCCTGATCCTGGTGCTGTTTCTGGGCATCGGCGCCGGTTTGTTCGCCTGGAACGCCTGGGAGCGTCTCGACGAACAGCAGCAGCGCCTGGCCGAACTCGAGCAGCGCGCCGAAGGCGCGGCGTCCGCCGACGAGGTCGCCACCCTGCGCGAGGAGCTGGAGCGTGCCGACGAGACCCGCGACGCCGAGGTAGCCGAGGCGATCGAAACCATGCGCAGCGAATTCGCCAGCTACCGCAGCGAAGTCGACGGCGCCCTGGACCAGGTGCTGGCCGAGCTTTCCCGTGAGCAGGATGCCGACGAGCGCGAATGGCTCCATGCCGAAGCCGCCTACCTGCTGCGCCTGGCCAACCAGCGGCTGCAACTGGAGCGTGACGTAGAAGGAGCCGCGGCGCTGCTGCGTACCGCCGATGCCCGTCTGAACGAGGCCGACAACCCGGCGCTGCTCTCCGTACGACGTGCTATCGCCGCCGAGCTTTCGGTACTCGACGGCGTGCCCCGCGTCGACCGCAGCGGCCTCTATCTGGCGCTCAACGCCCAGCAACAGCGTCTGGCACAGCTGCCGCTGTCCCGCGAGCTGGAGGAGATCCCGGCACGCCCCGGCATCGAGGAAGCGCCCACCGGCGGATGGCAGGATCAGCTCTCCCGCTTCGGTCAGGAGCTGCGCGAACTCGTGGTGATCCGTCATCACGACGAGGCGCTCGAGGCGCTGGTCACGCCGGAGCAGGAGTCCTACCTGCGTCAAAGCGCTCGCCTGATTCTCGAGCAGGCCCAGCTGGCGCTGCTCAAGGAGGAGCAGGAACTCTACGAGGCCAGCCTCGACAAGGCCCTGGCCATGATCGAAGGCTACTACGACACTGAGCGTAACGAAGTCCAGGCCGTCATCGCGCGGCTCGAGGAGCTCAAGGGCGAGAACATCCAGCCCGAACTGCCCGACATCAGCGGCTCCCAGCAGGCTCTGGCCGAGTTCATCGAGCGTCGTTTCGGTTCGCGCGGCGAGCGGGGAGATGAGGCATGAGAAAGCTGCTGCTGATCGTTCTCTTCGGCCTGGCGCTGGGAGCGCTGCTCGGCCAGCTGATGGTATCGGTGCCGGGCTACTGGCTGGTGCGCGTGGGCGATACCTCCTACCAGACCTCGTTCTGGTTCGGCCTGGTACTGCTGCTGGCCGCCTTCCTCGTCCTGCACTTCGTGCTGCGCCTGTTGATGCGCATGAGCCATCCCGTCAGCCGGCTCAAGGTGTGGAATCGCCGCACGCGGCATCGCAACGCCATGAAGCGCACCGTGCGCGGCCTGGTGGCGCTGGCCGAAGGACGTTGGAAGCGCGCCGAGAAGTCACTGGTCAAGGCCGCCGACGACTCCAGCACGCCCCTGGTCAACTATCTTTCCGCCGCCTTGGCGGCCCACTATCAGGGCCGCTACGAGCAGGCCGACACGCTGCTCAAGCGTGCCCACCTCTCCACCGAAGGCGCCGACACCGCAGTGGGGCTGATGCAGGTCCAACTGATGCTGGACCGTCAGCAGTACGAGGAAGCGCTGGCCATACTGACCCGCCTCGACCGTCAGCTGCCCAACCACCCTCAGGTGCTCAAGCAGCTCAAGCAGGCCTATCTCAGCGTCAACGACTGGGAGGGTCTGCGTCGCCTGATGCCGCGTCTGGCCTCGCGCCAACTGATCTCGCCCCAGGAGCGCGGCCAACTGGAGCTGCGCGCCTACAAGGAGCTGCTGGTACACGAGTCGCGTGACCCGGGGAATGTCGAGCGCATTCGCAGCCTGTGGGCCGATATGCCGGATTCGCTACGCGGCAACGTCGAATTGATCGTGCTGTATGCCGAAGCGCTGGTACGGGGCGACGAGGAGGGTATCGCCGAGCGCCTGCTGCGCCATTCGCTCAAGGAGCATTGGGACAGTCGCCTGGTGCTGCGCTACGGGCTGCTCAACGTCGACCCGGCACGTCAGCTGGTGCATGCCGAGAAGTGGCTGCAGGAGCGGCCCAACGACCCCGACTTGCTGCTGACCCTGGGCCGTCTGGCACTGCGCAACGCCTATTGGGGCAAGGCCCAGGAGTACTTCGAGGCGAGCCAGCGCCAGCGACCCAGCGGGCTGGTCTGCGCCGAGCTGGCGCGGCTCTATGCCAACCTGGGCGAGCACAACAAGAGCCAGCTCTACTATCGCCAGAGCGTCGAACTGCTCGACAAGTCGCTACCCTCGCTGCCGCAGCCGGCCGAACCCGCCGAGGCAACGAATGCGAAGCCGGCCTCTCCCAAGGCTAGCTGAGTCGGCTTCAAACCGTCGCAAGGCAACGCAAGGGGCGCCACGGCGCCCCTTTCCCGTGTCGCAGGAGGACACCGTGGCACTCAAGCAGGTCTGGCAGCGCTGGACGTCCCGATACTTTTCCGACGAACAGGCGGTGATCCTGCTCGTCCTGCTCATCGTCGGCTTTGCCACCGTACTCTGGCTGGGGCGCATGCTGGCGCCTTTCCTCACGGCACTGGTGCTCGCCTTTCTGCTACAGGGGGCGGTAACGCGGCTCACGCGGCGGGGCATGTCGCACCTGACGGCGGTGATCACGGTCTTCGTGGTGTTCATCGGGCTGCTGCTCAAGGTCGTGCTACTGCTGATTCCGCTGGTGTGGTCACAGCTGACTGCCCTGGTGCAGGAGATCCCCTACATCGTCGGTCAGGGCCAGGAGCTGCTGGGGCAACTGGAGATGCGCTTCCCCAACCTGGTGAGCCCTGAGCAGATGCAGGCGTGGACCGCCATGGCCGGACGCGAGGCCACCCAGCTCGGCCAGCGGCTGCTGGCGCTGTCGCTGGCTTCGCTGGGTAATGTCATGGCGCTCATCATCTATCTGGTGCTGGTACCGATCCTGGTGTTCTTCCTGCTCAAGGATCGCGCGGTGCTGCTGGGCTTCTTCCTGCCCTTCCTACCGGAGAAGCGCACCTTGATGAGCCAGGTCTGGGCGGAAATGGAGGTGCAGTTGAGCAACTACGTGAGGGGCAAGGCGCTCGAGATCCTCATCGTCAGCACGGTCAGCTATGCCACTTTTGCCCTGTTCGGGCTGCCCTATGCGCTGCTGCTGGGCATCCTGGTAGGGCTCTCGACGCTGCTTCCGTATATCGGTGCTGCCGTCGTCACCCTTCCCGTTGCCGCCGTGGCGGGCTTCCACTTTGGTCTCACCCAGCCATTTCTCTACGTGATCCTGGCCTACGGCGTGATCCAGGCGCTGGACGGTAACGTACTGGCGCCGCTGCTGTTCGCCGAAGCGGTGAACCTGCATCCCGTGACGATTATCGTGGCGGTGTTGTTCTTCGGCGGCATCTGGGGTTTCTGGGGGCTATTCTTCTCGATTCCACTGGCCACTCTGGTCAAGGCGCTGTGGTTGGCCTGGCCACGCCAGGAGGCTCGTCCCGCCTAGGCAGGCCTCGTCCAAAACGAAGCGGGAGCTGCCATGTCGGCAGCCCCGCTCTATTTCCTTTTTCAGATATCTTCAGATTATCGGACGGTCAGTCCTTCTCCTCGTAGTCGCCCTTGAACACCGGGTTGGGTCTGGAGCGCGGGTCGTCCTCGCTCTCGCGGCTGCTCTCGCCGGAGCGGGGCTGCCCGCCCGGGCGGCCGTCGATGTCGAAGTTCTGCTGCATGAGACGCACGTTGGCGGGCGGTGCCTCGCCCTCCTTGCCCACACCGAAGTAGAGCGTGGTGTGCGGGAAGGGGATCTCGATGCCCTTAGCGTCGAAGTGCAGCTTGACCAGGCGGTTGTAAGCGCGCCCCACGCCCCACTGTGTGCCAGGGGTCGTTTTGATGCGCACGCGGATATTGATCGAGCTATCACCGAGGCCGGTGACGCCGGCTACCTCCAGCGGTGCGACGATGTTCATCTTGTGAGTCTCGTCTGCGGCCAATTCGTCGAAGGCTTCGCGCAGGACGACGATCGCTTCGTCGATGCTCTCGCGGTAGGCGATGCCGTACTCGCCGACGTGATAGCCGAACTCGCGCATGAAGTTAGAGACGGTATCCACGCTGGAGAAGGGCACGATGTGGTAGGTGCCGAAAAGGTCGCGAATACCTACCGAGCGTATGCTGAGCCGCTCGGCGGTACCCGTGATGCCGCCCACCGAGACCACGTCACCGGTATTCATGGCGTTCTCCACCTGAATGAAGATGCCGGTGATGATGTCCTGAACGAGTTTCTGCGCGCCAAAGCCGATGGCCAGGCCCAGCACGCCGGCACCCGCAATCAGCGGGCCGATATTGATGCCGATCTCCGACAGCACGATCATCCCGGTCATGGTGATCAGCGCAATGGCCAGCGCATTGCGGAACAGGGTCAGCAGCGTCTTGGCGCGGGCATCGGGCTCCCCGGTGCCGGTCTCGGGGTTGAGCTTGTGCTCGATCAGGCTGGCCAGCCCCAGCCACACGCCGATGGCGAGCAGCAGGATCACTGCCACGCTGATCAGCATGCCGACCAGGCCACGACCGGGCTCGGAAGCGTACCATGCGGCCAGATCGAAGGCGCCCCAAGCATCAAGCACCAGCAGCACCACCGCGGCCAGGATCACCATGCGAATGACTCGTAGCGCATTGGGCACGTAGCTGTTGAGCCGCGGTTCGAGCAGCGGCAGCTTGCGACGCAGGTCGTCGGAGAGGCGGATACGCCTTCCAATGGAGTGGGTCAGCAGGCTCGACAGCAGCATGCCGATCACCACCACGACCACCGTCTTGAGCGTCGCCATCAGCACGAAGGGCAGGGCGTCCGCCGGGCGCGTCAGGGTCAGCACCAGCACCATCAGGAAATAGGCCAGGGCGAACAGGTGCCAGGTGCGTGCGAACAGCTGTAGCGAGATGCGGGTGGCGGTGAAGTCGGAGCGGGCCGCCATGGCATTCAGCTCATCGCGGATGCGCAGGCGGTTCTTCAGCACCACTGCCACGGCATAGATGAAGGCGCCGAACATGATCAGCACGCCGACCGCCTGGCCCATGGTCGGGGCCAGATAGACGCTGGTCAGTGGCGCCACCACCAGCAGGCCGTAGCCGACCAGGCCGATCAGCCGGGCCAGCCAGCGGTTCCAGTAGGAGGCCTCGGCCGCCGAGATGGGCAGCAGCCTGAGCCCCTCGTAGCGCGAGGCGAACAGCATGCGAACGGCCGCCTTGATCAGCTCGATGATCAAGAAGGCGTTGAGGAACAGCGAGGCGCGGGTCGAGAGTTCGCCGGTCTCGCCCACGGCGAAGGTGGCGATCAGGTTGCCGCCCACATAGGCCAGCGCCACCACCAGCACGTCGGCAACGGCAGCGGCCAGTACCCCTAGAACGAGTCGAATGGTGGGATTGAGCCCACCTTTCTGCTGTTTCCAATGGCTCAAGCGAACGAAGAGTGGCCGCTCAAAGCGGCGGAATACCATGAACAGGGCGAAGGTGGCGGCGATGACCAGCCCCAGGTTGATCGCCGCAGTGAGAAAGTCGCCCCAGTCGATGGCGGTGGTGTCGGTCTCGGCGGTGAACAGGCCAGCCACCACGTCGAACAGGTTGCGCATCTCGCCACCGATATCGCTGACGACGCGACTAGTCATTTCGGCCAGCTGCCTGGGCAGCGATATCGCGCCATCCGGTTCGGCAGCCAGCCCCGGGTCGGCGGCAGCCTGACGACGCAGATGTTCGATCAGCTGCTGACGGGTCTGCTCGTTCTCGAGCAGCTCGGCCAGTACTTCAGGGGCCGGAGCGGCGCCGTTGTCGGCGGGTTGCGCCAAGGCCGGCGAAGACGCCAGCAGGGCGATAGATAGCCAGACCAGTAGGCAGGCAAGAATCCGTTGGGCAATCACGCAGGTCCTCCATTTCGGGCGTGTCGGCGGGCAGCGAAGCGTACTGAGCCAATCATACGGGTTCAAGGCGTGAGGAACGAATGCTTGTGCTGCACGCCCGGCTTTCTTATTCAGCTATTGTACATCATTTGATTGTTGTGTAATATTTAACCTGCGCCATCCCCCTTGTGGCGCGATTCCCTGCACCAAGTTCGACATCCCTCTTGCCATCCGTCCCCCGGATGGCTTTCTTTTTGTCTCGGCCACCCGAGTCGGCTAGCATCGGCTGGCGACAGCGACGAGAGAGGCGCATGAATGCGAGCGTGGGGCTAGTGCTAATGGTAGCAGCGGGCGGCGCCTTGGGCGGCATGGCGCGCCTGGCGATCTCCAACCTGTTTGCCAGGTGGGTGGGTACCGCCTTTCCCTGGGGCACCTTGTTCGTCAATCTCAGCGGGGCGCTGCTGGCCGGTGCGCTGGCCGGCTGGTTCGGCCTGGCCCGAGGGGGCGAGATGGAGGGAGGCTGGCTGTTTCTGGTCGTCGGTCTGCTGGGCGGCTACACCACCGTCTCTTCGCTGAGCCTGCAGAGCCTGGCCCTGTGGCAGAGCGGCCACCGCCGGGGGGCGATCGGCAACGTTGCCGTCACCCTGATCGCCGGGCTGATATTGGCGGCATTTGGCTGGTGGCTGACGGGGCGACTGACATGAACGGCTGGCGCGCCTATGCGGCGGTGGGGCTGGGCAGCGCCTTGGGCACGACGCTGCGCTATCTGGTATCGCTGGCCACCCATGCCACGCTAGGCCCGGCCTTCCCCTGGGGCACGCTGGCGGTCAACCTGCTGGGCTCGTGGCTGATCGCCGCCTTCGCCGCTCATGCTGCCCTGCGGGTCGGCGGCAGAGTGGCGCGCTGGCAGCCGTTCCTGGTGGCCGGCTTCTGCGGCGGCTTCACCACCTTCTCGCTGTTCAGCCTGGAGACGCTCTTCCTGCTCGAACTCGGCCGCCCCGGCCTGGCGCTGCTCTACGTCTTGCTTAGCGTTCTGCTGTGGCTGGCAGCGGCCTGGTGGGGCGACCGCTTCGTGCGAGCCCGTCACGCCTGACGGGCCACGGCTGGTTCCCTTTTTCTGGCGCTGTCAGCGCCTGGCCTTTGCCGTCTTCTTCTCGGCTTTGCCGGCCTTGGCGGGCGCCTCCGTCTCCTCCACCTCAGGGGCGGAGCGGAAGTGCTCGCGCACCAGCGCCAGCAGGCCCTGGGTCGAGGCATCGAACTCCTGGCTGCGCTCGTCGATGCGCTCGCTGATCTCGCCGGCGATGCGCTTGCCCAGCTGGACCCCCCACTGGTCGAAGGAATTGATGTTCCAGATCACCCCCTGCACGAAGACCTTGTGTTCGTAGAGCGCGATCAGCGCACCGAGGTTGCGGGGCGTCAGCTCGTCAAGCAGCAGCACGCTGGAGGGGCGGTTGCCGGGGCAGCTGTAGGGGTCGAGCTGGCTGCCCTCCTGGCTGCCCATCATGAAGGCGTTGGCCTGGGCCAGCATGTTGGTGAGCAGGGCGAAGTGGTGCTCCTCGACGCCGGGTTCGGGCTTGAGCGAGGCGATGAAGTCGATGGGTACGTAGCGGGTGCCCTGGTGCAGCAGCTGGAAGAAGGCGTGCTGGCCGTTGGAGCCGGTCTGGCCCCAGACGATGGGTCCGGTCTTGTAGTTCACCGGATGGCCGAAGATGTCCACCGACTTGCCGTTGGACTCCATATCGAGCTGCTGCAGGAAGGCCGGCAGCTGATGCAGCGCCTGATCGTAGGGCACGATGGCCTGGGTCTCGGCGCCGAGGAAGTTGATGTACCAGATGCCGATCAGGGCCATCAGCACCGGCATGTTGCGGGCGTTGGGGGCCTCGATGAAGTGCTGGTCCATGGCGTAGGCGCCCTCGAGCATCTCCATGAAGCCATCGAAGCCGATGGAGAGCGCGATGGGCAGGCCGATGGAAGACCACATCGAGTAGCGACCGCCGACCCAGGCCCAGAACTCGAACACGTTCTCCTCGCGGATGCCGAACTCCATGGCCGCCTTGCTGTTGGTCGAGGCGGCGACGAAGTGAGCGCCCACATCGGCGCCCTCACCGGCATTGTCGAGGAACCA
This sequence comes from Halomonas sp. KM-1, assembly GCF_000246875.1. Classification (NCBI taxonomy): domain Bacteria; kingdom Pseudomonadati; phylum Pseudomonadota; class Gammaproteobacteria; order Oceanospirillales; family Halomonadaceae; genus Halomonas; species Halomonas sp. KM-1. Next base: position 1,627 of record NZ_BAEU01000005.1, on the reverse strand, counting down.
GCGGCGTGCGGTCTTGGCGTTGAGCAGCGTCTCCTGGGTGGAGAAGGTCTTGGTCGAGACGATGAACAGCGTGGTGGCCGGGTCGAGCCGCTTGAGCACCTTCTGGATGTGGGTGCCGTCGACGTTGGAGACGAAGTGGAAGTTGAGCTCGGCGTGGCGGTACTTGAGCAGCGCCCGGCAGGCCATGTTGGGGCCGAGGTCCGAGCCACCGATGCCGATGTTGACCACGTCGCGGATACGCTCGCCGCTGTAGCCACGCCACTCGCCGCTGCGCACCGCCTCGGAGAACAGCCTGATCTGCTCGCGGGTGCGCTGGATCTCGGGCATCACGTCCTTGCCGTCGACCATCAGCGGGCCCTCGCCGAGGTTGCGCAGGGCGGTGTGCAGCACCGGGCGGTCTTCGGTGACGTTGATGATGTCGCCGGAGAACATCTGGGCGCGGCGCTGCACCAGCGCCGAGTGGTCGGCCAGTTCGAGCAGCTTGGCCAGCACCGCCTCGGAGACGTGATGCTTGGAGTAGTCGAGGAACAGCCCGCCGACGCGCAGGCTCATCTTGTCGAAGCGCTGCGGGTCGGCAGCGAAGTAGTCGCTGATGCGGTCGTTGGCGGTGGCCTGCTGCAGCCGCTGGAGAGCCTGCCAGGTGACGCTGCGGGTCAGATGGAACATGGTTTCCTCGCACGTGCGGGCGTGGCCCGCCATCTCGTTGTCAGGGGTTGCGTGAGGCCACCCAGGCCTCGGCGTCGGGAATGGCCATCTCGTAGGGCTGGTCGAGCCAGGGCGAGCTGACCAGGAAATCGGCGCTGGCCGCATTGCACGCCACCGGTACGTTCCACAGCGCTGCCAGGCGCAGCAGCGCCTTGACGTCCGGGTCGTGAGGCTGGGGTGCGAAGGGGTCCCAGAAGAAGATCAGCAGGTCGAGGCGCTGCTCGGTGATGCGCGCGCCGATCTGCTGGTCGCCCCCCAACGGGCCGCTCATCAAGCCTTCCACCGTGAGTTCCAGGCTGGCCGAGAGACGCCCTGCCGTGGTGCCGGTACCGACCAGCTCATGCTTGGCCAGGGTATCGCGCCAGCGTGTGGCCCATTCCAGCAGTTCGGCCTTCTTGCCGTCGTGGGCGATCAGGGCGATGCGCTTGCGTGCCGGCAGGGTACGGCGAACGCTGCGCTGGGGGCGGCTGTCGGTCATGGCTGGCCTACCTCGAGAATCTTCAGGGTATTGGTTCCACCGTGGGCGTTCATGTGATCGCCCCGGGTCAGGATGACATGATCCCCCGGTTCGGCAATCCCCTGCTGCACCAGCAGCGCCAGCGCCCGGTCGTTGAGCTCGCTGGCCGCCATCGCACTGGTGTCGAACGGCAGCGAGACCACGCCGCGGTAGAGCGCCATGCGCCGCTGGGCGATGGGGCTGTGGGCGAGCCCAACGATGGGTAGCCCCGAGCGGATGCGCGAGGCGATCAGCGGCGTGTAACCGGTGGAGGTCATGCAGGCGATGGCGGCCACCCCGGTGAGGTGGTTGGCGGCGTACATGGCGGACAGCGCGATGGTCTCGTCGATGCGCGAGAAGCCCTCGTGGATGCGGTGCCCCGACTCCTGGGCCACACGCTCGCGCTCGGCACCGAGGCACACCCGA
>NZ_BAEU01000006.1:0-3829 GCF_000246875.1 Halomonas sp. KM-1 | reverse complement strand
CGCGAGCCAGGGCGAGCCGGCTCATGGGCGGCTGCCTCGCAGGGCGTTCAGGGCCTCGCGGGCACGGCTTGCCGCGGCGCGCACCTGGTCCGGGGCGGTGCCGCCGATGTGGTTGCGCGCGGCTACCGAGCCCTCCAGGGTCAGCACCTCGAACACGTCGCTCTCGATCACGTCGGAGAACTGGCGCAGCTCGTCGAGGCTCATCTCGGAGAGGTCCTTCTTCTCGCGAATGCCGAAGGCCACGGACAGGCCGACGATCTCATGGGCGTCGCGGAAGGCCACGCCGCGGCGCACCAGGTAGTCGGCCAGGTCGGTGGCGGTGGAGAAGCCGCGGCGGGCCGCCTCGTACATGCTCTCCTTGCGCGCTTCGATGGCCGGCACCATGTCGGCGAAGGCCTTGAGACAGTCGCGCACCGTGTCGAGGGTGTCGAACAGCGGCTCCTTGTCCTCCTGGTTGTCCTTGTTGTAGGCCAGCGGCTGCGACTTCATCAGCGTCAGCAGGCCCATCAGGTGGCCGTAAACGCGCCCGGTCTTGCCGCGTACCAGCTCGGGCACGTCGGGGTTCTTCTTCTGCGGCATGATCGAGCTGCCGGTGCAGAAGCGGTCGGGCAGGTCGATGAAGTCGAACTGGGCGCTGGTCCACAGCACCAGCTCCTCGCTCATGCGCGACAGGTGCATCAGCAGGATGCTGGCGAAGCTGGCGAACTCGATGGCGAAGTCGCGATCGCTCACTGCGTCCAGCGAATTCTCGGCCGGGCGCTCGAAGCCCAGCAGCTCGGCGGTGACGTGGCGGTCGATGGGGTAGGTGGTACCGGCCAGTGCGGCGGCGCCCAGCGGCATGATATTGACCCGCTTGCGGCAGTCGAGCAGGCGCTCGTGATCGCGGGCGAGCATCTCCTGCCATGCCAGCAGGTGGTGGCCGAAGGTCACCGGCTGGGCGGTCTGCAGGTGGGTGAAGCCGGGCATGATGGTGTCGGCCTCGCGCTCGGCCAGCGCGATCAGCCCCTCGCGCAGGCGGCTGAGCTCGGCCTCGACCACGTCAATCTCGTCGCGCAGGAACAGGCGGATGTCGGTGGCCACCTGGTCGTTGCGCGAGCGGCCGGTGTGCAGCTTCTTGCCGGTGATGCCGATCTTGTCGGTCAGGCGCGCCTCGACGTTCATGTGCACGTCTTCGAGCTTCACCGACCACTGGAACTCGCCGCGCTCGATCTCGCCGCGGATCTCCGTCAACCCAGCGACGATGGCGTCGCGCTCGTCGTCGGTCAGCACGCCGACCCGGGCCAGCATGGTGGCATGGGCGATGGAGCCCTGGATGTCCTGAAGAGCCAGGCGCTGGTCGAAACCGACCGAAGCGGTGAAACGTTCGACGAAGGCATCGGTGGGTTCGCTGAAGCGACCGCCCCAGGACTGGTTGGTGCCGGGGGTTGTGGGACTAGAGCTCATCGGCGTGGACATCCTGCGCGTTGCGTGCTGTGGCGTTCATCGGGAAGCCGCCTGCGGCGGCGGCAGTCAGGTCTTGCAGTGTACCAGAGTCGGCGCGGGTGGCGAGGGGCGGCGGCCATGCTCGGGGCGCTCGATTTTTCCTGCCTCGCCCGGTGCTTTATGATGAACGTCAATGACCGACTGCCGACCGTGACCGATAATGTTGCGGCAATCATCGTTGAGCAGGGCCGCCGTGGCCCGCTGCCTGGGGAGAACCACGTGCGATCCATCAACACGCTGCGCATTGCCACCCGCAAGAGTCTACTGGCCATGTGGCAGGCCGAACACGTTCGCGATCTGCTGATGGCCGAACACCCGGGGCTCGAGGTCGAGCTGGTGGCGCTCTCCACCCGCGGCGACAAGATTCTCGATACGCCGCTGGCGAAGATCGGCGGCAAGGGCCTGTTCGTCAAGGAGCTCGAAGAGGCGATTCTGGACGGCCGCGCCGATATCGCCGTGCACTCGATGAAGGACGTGCCCATGCACTTCCCCGAGGGTCTCGGCTTGTCGGTGATCTTCGCCGGTGCCGAGCCCACCGATGCCTTCGTCTCCAACGACTATGGCTCGCTCGACGAGCTGCCCGAGGGCGCCCGCATCGGCACCTCCAGCCTGCGTCGCGGGCTGCAGATGCGCGAGCAGCGCCCCGACCTGGAGATCCTGACCCTGCGCGGCAACGTCCAGACCCGCCTGGCCAAGCTCGATGCCGGCGAGTTCGATGCCATCATCCTGGCGACCTCCGGCCTCAAGCGGCTGGGGCTCGGCGAGCGTATCGCCCAGGAGCTGGCGCCGGAGGTGTGTCTGCCGGCCTGTGGTCAGGGGGCGCTGGGAATCGAGTGTCGTATCAACGACCCGGAGCTGATCTCGCTGCTGGCGCCGCTGGACGACCCCATCACCGCCACCCGGGTACGCGCCGAGCGGGCCATGAACACCCGCCTCGAGGGCGGCTGCCAGGTGCCCATCGGCGGTTACGCCACCTTCGAGAACGACGGCCAGACGCTCTGGCTGCGCGCGCTGGTGGGCAACCCCGAGGGCACCCAGGTGCTGCGCGCCGAGGGGCGCGGCTCGATTCACGAGCCGGAGGCGCTGGGCGTTCGGGTGGCCGAAGAGCTGCTGGAGCAGGGTGCCGGCGAAATCCTGGCGCAGGTCTACGGCGCCTGAATGGCTGCCGGGCCCGCCGTTCTCATCTGCCGCCCGGGTGAGCGCGCCGCTGCGCTGACGGCGGCCATCGAGGCCGTGGGCTACCCGGCGATCAACCTCGAGGCGATGACGCTGGAAGCGCTGCCGGAGGATCCGGCGCTGCGCCAGGCTTGGCTCGACTTCGATCATTTCCACAAGGTGGTGGTGGTCAGCCCCTTCGCTGCCGAATGCCTCTACCACGCCCTGGATCGCTACTGGCCGCAGCTGCCGTTGGGCACCCAGTGGTATGCGGTGGGTGCGGCCACCGCCGAGGCTCTCCATGAGCGGCTCGGCGTACGGGTGCACCTGCCCTCGGCCGCTGCCGGCGAGGACACCAGCGAGGCGCTGCTCGAACTCGCCTCGCTGCGCTCGCTGAACGATCAGCGCGTGCTGCTGGTGGCCGGCGAAGGGGGGCGTACGCTGCTGGCCGATACTCTGGCAGCGCGCGGCGCCAGGGTCACGCGGGTGGCGCTCTACCGTCGGCGGCTGCAGGCGCCCCCGCCGGAGCTTCAGCAGCGCCTGGCACGTGGCGAGTTTCGGGCGCTGGTGGTCAGCAGCGGCGAACTGCTCGAACATCTGGCAAGATGGTGTACCAGGGTCACCTTGAACCAACCGCTAATCGTGTCCAGTCGCCGTTTGGCTACACTGGCCAGCAACTTGGGTTTTCGCACTCCCGTGGTAGCGGCGGGTGCCACGCCGGCGGCTCTCGCCAGTGCCGTGGCCGCGGCCTGTAACCAGGAGGATGCCGATGTCGATCAAGACGATCTCGAAAAGGGCTAGCGACAGATGAGCAAGCAGACCAACGATCAGGATGAACGGAAGGCGTCTTCCGGCAAGGGACAGGACGGCAAGGGCCGCGAGGCGGAGGCAAAGGCGAAGCCCGCCAGCGACAGCGGCAAGAGTGCGGCGTCTTCGCCAGCGCCGGGCAGCGACGCCAAGAGCGGCGAGAAGCCCGCCGCCGCGCCTGCGGGCGGCTCCCCAAGCGCTGCCGGCCCTGCTGACAAGAAGGATGCCGGCCCTGCTGCCAACGACACTGCCAGCGCTGCCGACAAGCCGGCTCAGCCCGTCGCCCCGGCCCCTGGCGAGACCAAGGCCGCTCAGGAGAAGGGCGGCGACAAACCCGCTGCGGCCAAGCCTGAGCCCGCCAAATCCGCCGGTAGCGACAAGGCTA
>NZ_BAEU01000007.1:0-2829 GCF_000246875.1 Halomonas sp. KM-1 | reverse complement strand
CGGCGGCTTGGCGTGGGGCAACAGGCGACCCCAGTCGGTGGGGGTGAGTCGGGTGCAGCGGCTGGTGCGTCCGTCGAGCAGCGCGGCCAGGCGTACGCCGGCGTGTTCGTCGAGCACGTGGCGCGGCGGCTGCGGCGGCAGCGGCTCGTGGTTGGTGAGCTGGGCGGGACACCACAGGGCCACGGCGGGGATCTGAAAGCGTTCGGCGATCTGCGTAGCCAGTGCCTGGCCCAGGGCGTCGGCATCCTCGGCATCCAGCAACGCCAGCACCAGCTCGCGGGTGCGGCGGTACTGCACCTCGTTGTGGCGCGCCGACTCCAGCAGCTGCTCCAGCCGCCACTCGGCCTGTTCGGCGCGGCGGCGCAGGTCGTGAACCAGACGCTCCAGCAGCGAGGTGGTGCCGTGGGCCTCCGGATGGGGCACCTTGAGTTGCTGCAGCAGCCCCTCGCGGCCGACGAAGAAGTCCGGATGGCGGGCCAGCCACTCGGCTACCCGGTCCGGATCGAGGGTCTTGCGCGGTTCGGGAACGGCTCGGGTCATGCAGTGACTCCTACGGTTCGGGGTTGGCCCGTCACATCAGGCCAGGGCGATACGCCCTTCGAAGACGCGTTCGGCGGGGCCGGTCATGAGCAGCGGCGTCTCGTCGCCGGCCCATTCGATGCGCAGGTCGCCGCCGCGCAGATGGACCGTGACCGGGCTCTCCAGCAGACCCTGACGGATGCCGCTGGCCACCGCGGCACAGGCGCCGGTGCCGCAGGCCAGGGTCTCGCCGGTACCGCGCTCGAACACCCGCAGGCGGATCTCGTGGGGAGACACCACCTGCATGAAGCCGGCGTTGACCCGGCGCGGGAAGCGCGGATGGCGCTCGATCAGCGGGCCGAGGCGTTCGACGGGAGCGCTGTCGACATCGTCGACGCGCAGCACGGCGTGGGGGTTGCCCATGGAAACGGCGCCGATCTCGTAGCGCTCGCCGTCGACCTCGAGCGCATGCAGCGGGCGATCCTCGGCGGCATCGAAGGGCAGGGCCGTGGGCTCGAAGCGCGGGGTGCCCATGTCCACCGTGATCTGGTCGTCGTCATTGACCACCAGCGTCAGCGGCCCGCCGGCGGTCTCCACGTGGATCTCGCGCTTGTGGGTCAGACGCTGATCGAGCACGAAACGGGCGAAGCAGCGAGCGCCGTTGCCGCAGTTCTCCACCTCGCTGCCGTCGGCATTGAAGATCCGGTAGCGGAAGTCCATGTCGGGGCTGCGCGGCGGCTCGACCACCAGCAGCTGATCGAAGCCGATGCCGAAGCGGCGATCGGCGAGCTTGCGGATCTGCTCGTCGCGCAGCCGCGCCCGCTGGGTGATCAGATCGATCACCATGAAGTCGTTGCCGAGGCCATGCATCTTGGTGAAGTGCAGCAGCATCAGCGCGCGCCTCCTTCACTCGTCTTGCTCTCATTGGGCAGCAGCGCTTCGCCGGCCCACAGCGACTCGACGCTCTCGCGCTGGCGCACCACGTGATAGCCGTCGCCGTCGACCATGACCTCGGCGGGACGCGGACGGCTGTTGTAGTTCGAGGCCATGACGAAACCGTAGGCGCCGGCGGAGCGCACCGCCAGCAGGTCGCCGGGGCCGATGGCCAGCTCACGCTCCTTGCCGAGGAAGTCGCCGGTTTCGCACACCGGGCCGACCACGTCGTAGACGGCGCTTTCGCGCACGTGGCGGGTGTCCACCGGAATGATCGCCTGCCACGCCTGATACAGCGAGGGCCGGATCAGGTCGTTCATGCCGGCATCGACGATGGCGAAGTTCTTGGTCTCGCCGGGCTTGAGGAACTCGACCCGGGTCAGCAGCACGCCGGCATTGGCGGCGATCGAACGGCCCGGCTCGAACAGCAGGGTCAGGTTCTCGCCGTGCTTCCACTGGGCCAGGCGCTCCAGCAGCGAGGCGGCATAGTCGAAGGGCTGGGGCGGCCGCTCGCCGCGGTAGGGCACGCCGAGACCGCCGCCGAGATCGAGGTGCTCCACCTTGATGCCGCGCTCGTGCAGACGCTCGAGCAGCACCAGCAGGCGGTCCAGGGCGTCGAGGAAGGGCGCCAGCTCGGTGAGCTGCGAGCCGATGTGGCAGTCGATGCCGACGACGTTCAGTCCCGGCAGGCGTGCGGCCAGCTCGTATACTTCGAGCGCCTCGTCCACCGCAATGCCGAACTTGTTGTCCTTGAGCCCGGTGGAGATATAAGGGTGAGTGCCGGCGTCGACGTCGGGATTGACCCGCAGCGACACCGGCGCCACCTTGCCCAGCCGCTCGGCCACGGCGGACAGGCGCTCGAGCTCCGCGCGCGACTCGACGTTGAAGCACTTGATGCCCACCTCGAGCGCCCGGGCCATCTCGTGCTCCTGCTTGGCCACGCCGGAGAACACCACCTTGGCCGGGTCGCCACCGGCGGCCAGCACGCGCTCCAGCTCGCCCAGCGAGACGATGTCGAAACCGGCGCCCAGGCGCGCCAGCAGGTTCAGCACCGCCAGGTTGGAGTTGGCCTTGACCGCGTAGCAGATCAGGTGAGGGTGGCTGCCCAGCGCCTCGGTGTAGGCCCGGTAGTGGCGGGTCAGGGTGGCGCGAGAGTAGACGTAGCAGGGTGTACCGATCTCGTCGGCCACCTGGGTCAGCGGGACCTCCTCGCCGTAGAGTACGCCGTCGCGGTATTCGAAGTGATCCATGTTGGTCCGTTAACTCTCGTCGTCGTTGGGGGCGGCAGCGCCCGTGCCGTAGCGTTCGGCGGCGGCCTCGTCGTCGGGCAGATAGAGCGGCCCCTTCTGGCCGCAGCCGGCCAGCAGCAGGCTGGCC
>NZ_BAEU01000008.1:0-3288 GCF_000246875.1 Halomonas sp. KM-1 | reverse complement strand
ATATCGCGAGTGGGCGACGAACAGGTGCAGGGCGTCCGGGCCGTCGCCGTAGCGGGCGTGGATGGCGCCGCGGCCCGGCAGCGTGCCGGGCAGGCGGTGCTCCTCGACCAGCGTCGGGGCGAGCCGCGACAGCAGACCGTTGCTGTGCTGGGCGAAGCGTCCCAGGTTGCGGTTGAGCTGCTGGAAATGGTGGGGAAAGCCGCCCCGGGTGGCCAGGTACTCGACCTGGTTGACGTTGCTCGAGCGAAAGCTGCCGCCGTCGACCTCCTGCAGGCCGACGATGTCGAAGCGGCTCAGCACGCTGCTGACCATGTCGAGCCGCCGCGCCCGATGCGGGTGCGGCAGCAGGTGCTGCCAGCTACGGGTGAGGTAGTGGTGATAGGCCGACGTCTGGATACCGACCTGCATGTTGAAGGTGAGCAGCTTGAGGTGCCCACCTTCGAGGGTCGGGGTCCTGGCCTGGGCCAGGTGCGAGTTCTCGGCAGTCACGGTCAGTCTTCGCGCTCCTGACGCACGCGCTCGATCAAGGCATCGGCCACCTGCGGCATGTTCTCCAGGCTGCCGGCGCTGCTCGGGGTGACCAGATAGCGGCCGTCGATGATCAGCGCCGGAACGCCCATCAGGCGCATGCTGCGCATCCGTGCATGGGCCTGGTTGACCTGCGATTTGACGCCGAAGGAGTCCAGTGCCTTACGAGCCTCTTCCTCACTGACGCCGTATTCGCTGAAGAAGGCGGCAATGCTGTCGGTATCGGTCAGCCGGCGTCCCTCTTGATGAATGGCGTTGAAGATGTCGGCATGGGCCTCTTCGCGGATGCCTAGCTCCTCGGCGGCATAGAACACTGCGGCATGGGTGTTCCATTCGCCGCCCATGGTGGCGGGCAGGTGCTCCACGCTGACGTCGTCACCCAGGGTCTCGTACCACGCCGTCACGCTGCTCTGCAGGTTGTAGCAGTGCGGGCAGCCGTACCAGAACGCTTCGACCACCTCGATCTGATCCTCCTTGACGCGGGTCTCGACGGGCTCGGGCAGGCGCTCGTAGTGCTGTCCTTCGACCACATTGGCCGAGGCGAGCGATGCCAGACCGAGGCCGGCCACGGCGATCACGGCTGACTGAAGAAGGCGGAAAGGCTTGAACATGGATTGAACTCCTTGAGATGCCGCAGGTTAGGGCGGCAATGCCAGCATAGCGAATTTGCTGCTCACTTTGAGGGCTGGAGTCGGTTACGGTTCCCCACGAACCCTCTGCCGCTGCCTACGGAGAAGGCGGCCGAAGCCGCCTTCCGCTGCCGGCTCGGAGCCGGCGCATGCCTGTCGGCAGCGATTCAGTGCAGACCGTAGATGTAGTTGGCCACGGCCTGCATGTCGGCATCGCTCATCTTGGCGGCGATGTCGGCCATCATGTTGTTCGGGTCGTTGGCTCGCTCGCCGCTGGCGAAGTCCTGCAGCGTCGACACGGTGTACGCCGGGAACTGGCCGGAGAGCGCCGGGTAGACGGCAGTGTTGATGCCGGCCCCGGTGGGGCCATGGCAGGCCGCACAGGCGGGGATGCCCTTGGTCATGTCGCCGGCACGGTAGAGCTCCTGGCCGCGCATCAGCGCTTCCTCGTCGGCATCGGCCTGGCCGACGTGGGGGTCCTGCTCGGCATAGAAGGCGGCCACGTCCCAGGCATCCTCGTCGGAGAAGTCGTCGACCTGACCGACCATCTCCGGCACCACGCGGTTGCCATCGCGGATGTCCATGATCTGCTTGGCCGTATAGGTCATGTTCTGACCGGCGAGATGCGGGAAGGAAGAAGCGGAGCTGATGCCGTTCTGACCGTGACAGGCGGCACAGGGCTGTGCCAGCTCACGTCCGGCGGCAGGATCGGCGTCTGCTTCCAGATCGGCGTGGGCGACGCCAACGGCGCCGATGGTAAATGCCAGGCTTGCCAGTAACTTTCTCATCGCTGTTTCACTATGCCGTTATGGGTTGTACCGGTACGCATCCTGGGAGCTGCCCGAGCCTCTCACGAGCCAGGCCGGGTTCACCCTGCCGAAGCGAGCGCCGCGTGCGTCGGTCGCTGCCGGCAAGAGCACGGTGGTACACTAGCGCGCCCAGGTCGCAGACAAAAGACATCGCATTATAACGAAACAAGCCGGCATCGGGAATGCAGGTCAAGAACCCGGCGCTGTTCCCTGATGCCCATGCCGTAGGAAGTCGAGGTCATGTCCCGTTTTAACTACCAGAGCGCGCGTTTCCTGATCAGCGCCCCCACGCTTGCCAAGTGCCCGGTCGATGACGGTGCCGAGGTCGCGTTCGCCGGCCGCTCCAACGCCGGCAAGTCGAGCGCGATCAACACCTTGACCCGGCAGAAGGCGCTGGCGCGCACCTCGCGCACGCCGGGCCGTACCCAGTTGATCAACTTCTTCTCGCTGGGCGACGACATCAGCCGTCGGCTGGTCGATCTGCCCGGCTATGGCTATGCCAAGGTGCCGGAGGCGGTCAAGCTCGAGTGGCAGCGTCACCTGGCCGAGTACCTTGAGGGGCGGCATTCGCTGCGCGGTCTGGTACTGGTGATGGACGTGCGCCATCCGCTGACCGAGTTCGACCAGACCTTGCTGGGCTGGGCCGATGACCAGGACAAGCCGGTGCACATCCTGCTGACCAAGGCCGACAAGCTCAAGTCCGGCGCGGCCAAGAACGCCCTGCAGCAGGTGCGCAGCCGCCTGCGCGAGTGGGAAGACCTGGTAACGGTGCAGCTGTTCTCCTCGCTCAAGCGCGAGGGAGTCGACGAGGCGTGCGCCCGCTTGGACCAGTGGTTGAATGAGCCCACCGGGAATCAGGAATCGGGCAGCTCCGGAGCCTCCTGACCCAGCCGGCGCAGCAGCGCGGGCAGTTCGCGTACGTGGTCGAGGTGATGCACGCCGGGCGGCAGGGGCAAGGTATCCACCTGCGGTGAGATCCACACCGCCTGCATGCCCAGGCGCCTGGCCGGCTCGACGTCCTCACGCCAGGAGTCGCCCACGTGCATGGCGCGGGCCGGCGTCACACCCAGGCGCCCCAGGGCCGCCAGGAATGGCCGCGGGTCCGGCTTGGGGGCGAACATCTCGCCGGCGGCGATGGCCACCGGGAAGTGGCGGCCCAGGGCCAGACGCTGCACCGCCACGTTGCCGTTGGTGATGCTGGCCAGGCGGTAGTGCCGACTCAGTCCGGCCAGCAGCGGCTCCACCTCGGGGTGCGGCTCGACCCGATGACGCAACTCCATGAAGCGCTCCATGGCCGCCCCGGCCCACAGCCGGGCGGCGGC
>NZ_BAEU01000009.1:0-5592 GCF_000246875.1 Halomonas sp. KM-1 | reverse complement strand
ATATCGCGAGCGGAGAGCGCCGCGCCCAAGGAGGACCGCAAGGCGAGCCGCCGCGCCGCCGCCGAGCTGCGCGAGAAGCTACGGCCGCTGAAGAAGGCGCGCGACCGCGCCGAGCAGGCGCTGGAGAAGGCCCAGGCGGAGCTGACTGCGGTGGAGGAGGCGCTGGGTGAGGCTGAGCTCTACACCGACCCGGCGCGCAAGGCCGAGCTCACCGAGCGGCTGGCCCGGCAGGGCGAGCTCAAGTCACGGCTGGAGACGCTGGAAGCCGATTGGTTGGCCGCTGAAGAGGCGCTCGAGGCGATGGAGGCGGAGCTGCTCGAAAGTGGGGCTTGAAATATGGCCTGTCCCCGGATCAGCCGCGGGATACGGCTAGCATGGTGCCTTCAGCTCTCTAGCAGAAACGTTACCGGCCCGTCGTTGATCAGCTCGACCTGCATGTTGGCGGCGAACTCACCGCTCTCGACCCTGGGCCAGGTCGCCTGGGCGCGGTCGAGCAGGTAGTGGAACAGCCGCTCGCCGTCTGCCGGCGGCGCGGCGCTGGAGAAGCTCGGGCGCAGCCCCTTGCGGGTATCGGCGGCCAGAGTGAACTGCGAGACCAGCAGCAACCCGCCTTCGACCTGCTGCAGGTCGAGGTTCATCTTGCCCGCCTCGTCGCTGAACACCCGGTAGCGCAGCAGCTTGTGCAGCAGGCGCTCGGCGGCGGCTTCGTCGTCGCCCTTCTCCACGCCCACCAGGGCCAGCAGGCCATGATCGATGGCGCCCACCGTTCGCTCGTCCACCGTCACGCTGGCGCGTCGCACGCGCTGTATCAGGGCCTTCATGCGGCGAGTTTCCCTTTCTGACTCAAGTTGGTCGAAAGGGTATCACGCCCGGCAGAGGGTGTTACCAGGCGCGGCACAACATGATGTCGCAATGCGGCTCCGCCAGCAGCGCCTCGGTGATGGGGCTCTGACGCCCCAACTGACCGCGGCTGCTCAGCGCCAGCAGGTCGGGCGGCTGGCGCCGCAGTCGGGTGACCAGCACTTCCAGCGGGTCGCCCTGTTCCAACACCAGGTCGACGTCGGGCACGCTGTCGAGCTCGCCCATCAGTTGGTCAGTCTCGCGTTCGAGCTGGCAGCGCAGGCGCTCCACCTCGCGGTCGCGCCAGCGGGCATAGTCACTGTCGGAGCCCATCTCGCGTTCGCCGGGGATGTCCCAGGCGTGCAGCAGGGTCAGGTGGCTCTCGGGGAAGCGCTTGAGCACCTCGCGCAGTGTGTTGCGGCTGGCCAGCGAGAAGTCCACGGGCAGAAGCACCTCCTGCCAGTCGCGGTTGGCCGGCTGGATCACCGATAGTACCGGACAGGGCGCGCTGCGCAGCACGCGAGCCAGGGTGGTGCCGACGATCAGATCGTTCTGCCCGCGCTTGCGGTGAGAGCCGAGCACGATCATGTCCACTTCACGGTCGTGGGCTTCGCGGACGATCTCGGCATAGGTGGCGCCGGCCACGGTCTGCAGCAAGACGCTGGGCTCCGGCAGGGCATAGTCCTCGCGGATGTCCGTCATGATGGCCTGCATGTCGTCGACCACGGCGGCCTCGAGATCGTGCAGCACGCGGCGCGGCAGATAGGGGTCGAGAACGTGGATCACGTCAAGGCGTGCGCCGCTCTCGGTGGCCAGGCGAATGGCCCGGGCGAAGGCAGCGCGGTTCTCGGCCGAAAGGTCGCAGGCGAACAGCAGGGTCTGGGTCATGGCGTCTCTCCGATGCGATGAGCCTGGCGAGGCAGACTTCAGCATGGGCGCCACTTGGCGAGGCTGCAAGGCCGTTTCGTTACCACCAGCGATGGAAGTGGTGAACCGGCCCGTGGCCTTGGCCCACCGCGAGCCGCCGGCTCTCGGTCAGCGCCGTCTCGAGCCACCGCTTGGCAGCGGCGATGGCGGCGGGCAGCTCATCGCCCAGGGCGAGGCGGGCGGCGATGGCGGAAGAGAGCGAGCAGCCGGTGCCGTGCAGGTTGGAGGTGGCGATGCGGGTGCCCTCGATCCAACGGCTCTCGCCGGCCTCGATCAGCAGGTCGGGGCAGCTTTCGTCGCGCAGATGGCCCCCCTTGAGCAGCACGGCGCCGGCGCCCAGGCCGGCCAGCGCCGGTGCCATGGCCAGCATCTCGTCGCGGCTGGCCGGCGCCGAACGTCCCAGCAGCACCGCGGCCTCGGGCAGGTTGGGGGTGATCAGGTCGGCCAGCGGAACCAGCACCTCGCGCACTGCGGCGATACCCACGTCGTCGACCAGGATGTCGCCGCTCTTGGCCACCATCACCGGGTCCAGCACGACCCAGCGGGGGCGCCTGGCCTCGAGTGCGTCGCGGATGGCCTCGGCCACCTCGCGGCTGGCAACCATACCGATCTTCACCGCATCGATGGTCACGTCATCGAGCAGGGTTTCGAGCTGCAGACAAATGAACTCCACCGGTATCGGTTGCACACCACGCACGCCGCGGGTGTTCTGGGCGGTCAGCGCGGTAATGACGCTGGTACCATAGGCGCCCAGCGCCGAGAAGCTCTTGAGATCGGCCTGAATGCCGGCACCCCCGCTGGGATCGGAGCCGGCGATGGTGAGCGCATTGGGAGCGGGGCGGTGGGTCGTCATGGCGTCCTCTCGCAAACAGAATGGCGGTGTGTAGGGGGCTGGATGCTGAGTCTTTTCGTGGTGGCGTTCGTCAGTGCCACCCTGTTGCCGGGTGGCTCCGAGGTGTGGCTGGCGCGCCAGTGGTGCCTGGGACAGCCGGTGCTGGCGCTGTGGCTGGTGGCCACCTCGGGCAATACCCTGGGCAGTCTGGTCAATGTCTGGATGGGTCGCTATGCGCGCCGTTTCCAGGACCGCCGCTGGTTTCCCGCCTCGCCCCAGGGCCTGGACCGCGCCGAGGGCTGGTATCACCGCTTCGGCGAGTGGAGCCTGCTGCTCTCCTGGGCACCGGTGATCGGCGACCCGCTCACCGTGCTGGCCGGCATCTTCCGCCTGCCCTGGTGGCGGGCCATCCTGCTGATCACCGTGGCCAAGGGGACGCGCTACGCCGTAGTGCTCTACCTGGCCCAGGCGTGGCTGGCCCCGCTCTGCCAGTAATGTCAGACCAAGCCAGGCTCAAGACCGGGCCAAGCTTACCTCAATACCGAAGGCAGCCAGGTGGCCAGCCCCGGGAACAGAGCCAGCGCCCCCAGCATGCCGAGCTGCATCAGGATGAAGGGCACCACGCCGCGGTAGATCGCCGAGGTCGGCACCGACTCCGGCGTCACTCCACGCAGGTAGAACAGCGCGAAGCCGAACGGTGGCGTCAAAAACGAGGTCTGCAGGTTCACCGCGATCATGATGCCCAGCCAGATCGGGTCGAGGCCCATCATCAGCAGCACCGGGCCGACGATCGGCACCACCACGAAGGTGATCTCGATGAAGTCGAGAATGAAGCCGAGCAGGAAGATCACCAGCATCACCACCAGGGTGGCACCGACCACGCCGCCGGGCAGCGCCTCGAACATCTCCTTGACCAGCTCCTCGCCGCCGTAGGCGCGGAACACCAGCGAGAACAGCGCGGCGCCGATCAGGATCAGGAACACCATGCTGGTGACCTTGGTGGTGGTGAACACCACCTCGCGCAGCATCGGCAGGTTCATCCGGCGGTTGACCAGCGCCAGCAGGAAGGCGCCGGTGGCGCCCACCGCCGAGGCCTCGGTGGGGGTGGCGAAACCGCCCAGGATCGAGCCCAGCACGGCGACGATCAGCAGCACCGGGGGAATCAGCCCCTTGATCAGCAGCGGCAGGATGCTGCCGGTGTGGCCCAGCTCCTGTTTCAGCACGTCCCGATCGGCGGCCGGAGCGCTTTCCGGCTTCAGCCACGCGACGATCATCATGTAGAGGATGTAAGCCACCACCAGCAGCAGGCCGGGAATCAGCGCGCCGACGAACAGATCGCCCACCGAGACGGTCTTGGGACTCCACACGCCCATGGCCAACTGGGCGCGCTGGTAGGCGTTGGAAAGCACGTCGCCGAGCAGTACCAGGGCGATGGAAGGCGGGATGATCTGACCCAGGGTGCCGGTGGCGCAGATGCTGCCGGTGGCAAGCGCCGGCGAGTAGCCGCGCTTGAGCATGGTCGGTAGCGACAGCAGGCCCATGGTGACCACGGTGGCGCCGACGATGCCGGTGGAGGCGGCCAGCAGCATGCCCACCAGGATCACCGAGATGCCCAGGCCGCCGCGCAGGGTGCCGAACAGCAGCGCCATGGCGTCGAGCAGGGTCTCGGCCACGCGGGACTTCTCCAGCAGCACCCCCATCAGCACGAATAGCGGCACCGCCAGCAGGGTCTGGTTGGTCATGATGCCGTAGAGGCGGTTGGGCATCGCACCCATCATGCGCGCCTCGAAGGGCACCGGCACGCCCATCTGCAGCAGCAGGTGGCCGAGGCCGGCGAAGATCAGCGCGGTACCGGCCAGTGCCAGGGCCACCGGATAGCCCAGCATCAGCACGGCGCAGACAGTGAGGAACAGGAACAGCGGCATGAACTCGAGCAGGGCTTCCACGTCAGACTACCTCGTCGTGGTCGGGAGTATTACCCGGCGCCTTGCCGCGCAGGATCAGAATCTGACGCATCACCTGAGCCACGCCCTGCACCAGCAGCAGCGCCATCATCACCAGGATCAGCGTTTTGAGCAGATAGACGCCGGGGATGCCGCCGTCGGGGGAGCGCTCGAGGATCGCCCAACTGCTGCGCACGTAGCCGTAGCTCGACCAGGCGATGAACAGCACCACCGGGAACAGCAGAAACAGCGTGCCGCCGAGGTCGATCCAGGCGCGGCCGCGGACGGAGAGCTTGCGGTAGAAGATGTCGACGCGCACATGGCCGTCGTGACGCAGGGTCCAGGCGGCCCCAAGCATGAACACCATGGCGTGCATGTACATGACCGATTCCTGCATCACGATGCTATGGATGCTGAAGACGTAGCGCATCACCACGATGGCGAACTGTACGGCCATCATGATGATCACCAGCCAGGCGATGGAGCGGCCCACGACCTCGGTAAAGCCGTCGAGCCATGCGAGCAGGACCGGATCACGGTTCGCGGTAGGCATGGAGGGTCTCGTGTCGAAGCGAATTCAGGGACCGCATCATCGCCGATTCCGCCGCGGGCGTCATCCCTGGTCCTCAACGCCCCGGCTGTTAGAGGGTCTGCTTCTTGTGCAGCGCCTCCAGCACCGCCTGGCAGGATGACGGCAGTGCGACGTCGACGGCGATCGGCAGGTGGTCGGAGAAGAGGTGATCGAGCACGCGCACGTCCCGCGCCTCCAGCGAATCGGAGAGCAGGATGTGGTCCAGCGCGCGGCGCGGCTGCCAGGAGGGGTAGCTGAGCAGCGGACGCACGGGATGCAGCGGCAGCGAGGCGCAAAAGCGCGAATGCGAGTGCAGCTGCTCCGGCGTGCAGTTGAGGTCGCCCATCACCACCACGTGGCGCAGCGGCTGGATGATCTCGCTGAGATAGTCGAACTGACGCATCCGCGCCCGGTGGCTCAGGGCCAGGTGGGCGACGAACAGGTGCAGGGCGTCCGGGCCGTCGCCGTAGCGGGCGTGG
>NZ_BAEU01000010.1:0-6887 GCF_000246875.1 Halomonas sp. KM-1 | reverse complement strand
ACGGCCACGCCGGTGAAGCGCTCCGGCCAGGCAACGGCCAGCTGGGTGGCCATGTAGCCACCCGAGGAGACACCGATCACGCTGACTCCCTCAGGCTCGATGCCGAGCCGGGGCAGTTCCTGCAGGCGCTCGGCGGCCTGCGCACCGGTCGCCAGCAGCAGGCCGGCGACCAGTAGTGACGAGGCTCTCATGGCGTCGCGTCACTCCATGACGTCGAGCAGCTCGACGCGGAAGATCAGCGTCTCGTTGGGGCCGATGGGGCCCTGGCCCTGGGCGCCGTAGCCCAGCTCCGGAGGAATGAACAGCATCCAGGTGTCGCCCACGCTCATCAGCTGCAGAGCCTCCTGCCAGCCCTCGATCACCTGGTCGACGCGGAAGCTCAGCGGCTGGCCGCGCTCCAGGGAGCTGTCGAACACCGTGCCGTCGACCAGAGTGCCTTCGTAGTGCACTTCCACATGGTGGCTGGGCCCCGGGCTTTCGCCGTCGCCGCTCTCCAGTACCTCGTACTGCAGGCCCGAGTCGGTGGTGGTGACCTCCTCACGCTCGGCATTCTCGGCCAGGAAGGCCTGACCTTCGGCGAGGTTGCGCTCGGCCAGCTGCTCGGCTTCGGCCTGGCGGGCCGCCAGCGCGTCCTGCTGGAACTGGCTTAGTGTCTCGGCCATCTCATCGGCGCTCATGGCCGTGTCGTTACCCTCGATGATGTCACGAATGGCAGCGCTGAAGGCGTCGACATCGAGCTCGGGATACTCCTGGGCGATGCTCTGGCCGTAGGCGATGCCGAGGCTGTAGCTGAGACGCTCATCCTCTGTCTCCGGCGCAGCCAGGGCGAAAGGCGCCGCGGCCACCAGGGCAGCCAGGGAGGCGGAAGTCAGCAGTGTCTTCATGCAGAGTCCTATCGAATAGTCTTGGGCGATTGATCGTTGGGCGATTTGTACTGCGCTCCCTTGGGAGCGGTCGGCTCGATAACAGTACTCGGACTCTATCAGGGCGGGGCCGGTTCCGCACATGCATGGTGCATGACGAACCCGGCCTGCGGGTCACACCACCAGAGTGGGGCAGTGGGCGGCTCCCGCCACCCGTTGCGCCACGCTGCCCAGCAGCAGGCTCTTCTCGCCGTTGGTGCCTTGGGCGCCGACCACGATCAGGTCGCACTCACGCTTGCGCGCGAAGCGCACGATGGTGCGCGAAGGCTGACCACCCTTGACGAAGGCGCGCAGCTTGTCGGGGTCGGCCCCCAGCCCCACCGCCTCGCTCTTGGCCTGCACGGCGATTTCGGTGGCGTACGCCTTTAGCGCATCGTCGGGGATGTCGAGCTTCGCCGGACGCACCATGGAGAGCGAGGCCTCCAGCAGGCTGTGGTGCTTGAACACGCACAGCACGTAGAGCTCGGCGCCGGTCAGCAGGTGCAGGCCCACTGCCTTCTTCAGCGCCTTCAGGGCGCCCTTCGAACCGTCCACCGGTATCAGTATGCGATTGAACATCTCAGCGTCTCCTCAGCATCGGGCCGCTAGCGGAAGGCCATGTCGCGCAGGAACAGGGCGATCTGCGGGAACATGATGATCAGCGCAGCCGACAGGATCAGCATGAAGACGAAGGGCGGCGTGCCGCGTATCACCTCCCAGTAGGGTCGTTTGAAGATCGCAATGGCGGTGAAGATGTCGCAGCCGAAGGGTGGCGTCGCCGAGCCTATCGCCACCTGCAGCGTGATCAGCACGCCCACCAGGACCGGGTCGAGACCGGAGGCGGCGATGGCCGGGGCGAAGATCGGCGTCAGCACCAGGATCACCACGATGGGGTCGACGAACATGCAGGCGATGAAGAAGGCCACGCAGATGGCGATCAGCACGCCGACCGGCCCCGCCTCGTTGATGCCGAACGCCTCGAGCAGGGTCTGCGGGATCTGGGCGAAGGAGATGATCCAGGAAAAGCCGTTGCCCACCGCCACCAGAATGAACACCACCGCGGTGATCAACCCGGTGGACTTGGCGATGGAATACATGTCCGACATCTTCAGTGAGCGGAAGATCACGAATTCGAGCAGCACGGCATAGAGCACGCAGGCCGCGGCGGCCTCGGTGGGGCTGAACACACCACCATAGATGCCGCCCACGATCAGAACCGGGAAGCCCAGCGGCCACAATGAGTCGCGTAGTGCCAAGGCACGCTCTTTCCAGGTGGCCTTGGGCTCGGTGGGAACCTTGTGGATGATGGCGTAAAAAATGCTGTAGACCGAGAACATGGCAAGGATCAGCAGCCCTGGGCCGATGCCGGCGATGAACAGCTCGCGGATGGAAGTGCCCGAGATGACGCCGTAGATGATCATGCCGATGCTCGGCGGTATCAGAAAGGCGATGTCGCTGGAGTTGATGATCAACGCCAGGGTGAAGGGATCCTTGTAGCCAGCCTTGAGCATGCGCGGGCGCAGCGGCGAGCCCACCGCCACCACGGTGGCCTGAGTGGAGCCCGATACGGCGCCGAACAGGGTGCAGGAGGCCGCGGTACTGACGGCCAGGCCGCCCTTGATGTGGCCGACGAAGCTCATGACCAAGCCGATCAGACGGCCGGCCGACTGGCCGCGGGTCATGATGTCGGCGGCGAGGATGAACATCGGCACGGCGATCAGCGCCGTGGGCCGGATGCCGCCCATCATCTGCTGGATGAGGGTTTCCATCTGACCCATGCCGCCGAAGGTCATGTAGAAGCCGACGAAGGCCGCCGTGGCCAGGGGAATCATCATCGGAAACCCCAGCAGCAGCAGCACGATCATGATGGAGAGAATGATGGCTGTCATGGTTATTGTTCCTTGTCGCCCTGCGTCAGACTTCCGTCTCGGTATCCTTGTAGCCGTCGACCACATGGGTCGACAGATAGACGTCGCGTGAAGTGAGGTTCTTGAACGCGGTGAGCAGATACTGGATGCCGGTGATGGCGAAGCCGATGGGTACCCAGAGATAGATCGTCCACACCGGGATGCTTAGCGAGGGCAGCACCCGGCCGCGTCCGTAGAGCGTCTGGATGTAGCCGATGGAGAAGTAGCAGAGCACGAACATCACCAGCGCGGTGAACAGGCAGATGAAGATCATCAGGGTGCGACGGCCGCCGGTGGGCAGAGCGTCGTAGAAGGCGGACATGCGGATATGGCGGCCGTGGCGCGCCGCATAGCCGATGCCGGCGAAGGTGATCATGATGATCAGGATACGGTTGATCTCTTCGGCGAAGTGCAGGCTCTCGCCGAAGGCGAAACGGCTGATCACGTTGGCAACGGTATTGATCGCCATCAGGATCACACCCATGGCCAGGATGATGGCCTCGACGCGGCTGATCCAGGTATCGACGACGCCGAGGGGGCCGGGGAGCGTGGAACGGTAGTTCTTCTCGGCGATGTCTTCTTCACTCATGTCCATGGCGGCAGGCTCCAGGCTCCGCTGCGCGGGATGATGCGCAGAGTCGGGTTGGGTTGAGTCTCGGTCGGGTAGCCGTCCAAACGCCGAGGGGGCAGCCGACCGGCTACCCCCTCGCATGCTTGCACGTCGAATCGCTCGCGGCTTACTCGTCGCCGGTGACGGCTTCGAGGTCTGCCTTGAACTGCTCGAGGAGTTCGCGACCGCGATCGCCGGTCATCTCAATGAAACGTTCCTCGACCCGCGGTGCACGCTCACGGAAGGCCTCGATCTCGTCCTCGTCGAGACGTGTCACGGTGACCTCGTCGGAGGCGGCCTGGATCTTCTCCAGCGATTCGTCGGCCAGGCCGGAGATGTGCTCCATGGTGTGCGCGTAGGCCGCCTCGGCGGCGTCACGCACCAGTTGCTGCTCCTCCTCGGAGAGGCCGTCGAAGAAGTCCTGGTTGGCCATCATCGCGGTGGTGAACCAGCCGTGACCGGTGAAGACCAAGTGCGGGGACACCTCATAGAGACCGCCGGATTCGATCCAGAAGATCGGGTTCTCCTGACCCTGGATGATGCCGGTCTGCAGGCCGCCGTAGACCTCACCCCAGGGCAGTGGGGTCGGCGTGGCGCCGAAGGCACGATAGGTCTCGGAGAGCAGCGGGTTGGTCATGGTGCGGATGTTCTTGCCGCGCAGGTCTTCCGGAGTGCGGATCGGCTCATCCACGGTGATGACCATCTCGCCTTCGGGGTACATCTTGAGCAGCTCCAGGCCCTGTTCGGCATAGAGCTCCGGGAACATCTCGTTGATCGCCACGCTCTCGTCGAAGAACTGCAGAACGGTCTCTTCGTCGGTGGGCAGCAGATAGGGGATGAAGAAGATCTGGGCTTCGGGAATCAGGGCGCCGGTGAAGCCGGGCGACTGGTTGACGAACTGCAGGATGCCGGCCTGGGTCTGCTCCATGATATCGTCGGATTCACCCAGCTCGCCGAAGCGGTAAATCTGGACGGTATTATCGGAGTTTTCCTCGATGTACTCCTTGAAGGCGACGGCGAAAACGTCCTGAACGTCACCTTCGAATTCCTCATGCGCATAGCGCCAGTTGGCGGAATGGGCGGCAGCCGACATGCCGAACAGCAGTGCGCCGATACTGGCAGTGGTCAACAGCTTGGTTGCCTTCATTATTATGTTCTCCTTGCAGGTTTGGCCCGTGAAATAAGCGGCATCGACAGGCATTGGTAGCCACAAAACGCTACACATCTTTTTTCAGGCTAGCGTGCCGCCTACAGAGGGTCAAGCTGGCATTCGAGGGTTTGAACCGCCAAAAGTTGCTCTTTTTTCTGTAATTTCCAGCGACTTGCAAGGGAATTTTCGAGGTTGGGAGTGGCGGCGGACA
The DNA here is from genome assembly GCF_000246875.1 of Halomonas sp. KM-1. Classification (NCBI taxonomy): domain Bacteria; kingdom Pseudomonadati; phylum Pseudomonadota; class Gammaproteobacteria; order Oceanospirillales; family Halomonadaceae; genus Halomonas; species Halomonas sp. KM-1. The sequence goes on along the minus strand of NZ_BAEU01000010.1, from coordinate 2,107 downwards.
GGGCCGTCGGCGGCGTCGTGCGCAGGGCCAGATGCTGTAGTCGCAGCAACGTTTCGCGTTCGGCTGCAAGCTCGGCCTGCTGAATGCAGCGGCGCACCTCGGCGGTGCCGGGGTCGTGGGCGGCCTGGGCCTTCAACTGTCGGCGCAGCGTCCGCAGCGGCACCGTCACCTCGTCCTGCCAGCGGCGTATCGCTGACAGTTCGTCGGGCTCTCCGGCAGGCGCCAAGCCGTGACGATGCAGCCAGCAGCGCCACAACAGCTCGCAGACATCGACACCGGCGTCATCCTGCAGCAGCAGGCAGGCCGCCTCCACCCCGGGGCGGGCATAGAAGGAGAGGGCGAAGTCCCACAGCGGGTCGGCGGCAAGCCCGGCCCGCAGAGACGCCATGGTTGCGGTAGAATCGTTGCTCATGTTTCGGATGTCGCCGCCGCTGTCTCGATAGTGAGCACCGGGCCGCGACCGTACCCTGTATCGCCAGTTGGAGCCTGCATGATTGCACTGCGCCAGGTTGCCCTGCAACGCGGCACCCAGACCCTGCTCGAGGAAGCCGAACTGACCCTGCACGCCGGCCACAAGGCCGGTATCGTCGGCCCCAACGGTGCCGGCAAGTCCAGCCTGTTCGGGCTGTTGCTGGGCACGCTTGCCCCCGACCGCGGCGAGATCGAGATGAGCGGCGGCCAGCGCATCGCCCACATGGCCCAGGAAGTCGATGCCCTCGACCGACCCATCGTCGATTACGTGCTCGACGGCGACCACGAGCTGCGCCGGACCGAGGCCGCTCTGGAAGAGGCGCGTCGCCAGGGCGATGCCAACCGCGAAGCCGAGCTGCACGGCCACATCGAGGCGCTGGACGGCTACAGCGCGCCGTCGCGGGCCGCTCAGCTGCTGATCGGGTTGGGCTTCGGCCAGGCCGATCTGAGCCGCCCGCTCTCGGCCTTCTCCGGCGGCTGGCGCATGCGCGCCAACCTGGCGCGCACCCTGTTCATGCCGTCGGATCTGCTGCTGCTCGACGAGCCCACCAACCACCTCGACCTCGACGCCCTGCTGTGGCTCGAGCAGTGGCTGGTGCGCTACCCCGGCACCCTGCTGCTGATCTCCCACGACCGCGACTTTCTCGACGCGGTATGCGACCACATCGTCCATTTCGACCGGCGCCGGCTGGTGCTCTACCGCGGCAACTACTCCACCTTCGAGCGTACCCGCGCCGAGAAGCTGGCGCTGCAGCAGGCCGAGGCGGCCAAGCAGCAGGCCCGGCGCGAGGAGATCGAGCGCTTCGTGGCGCGCTTCAAGGCCAAGGCGAGCAAGGCGCGCCAGGCCCAGAGCCGCATGAAGATGCTCGAACGCATGGGCGACATCGCCGTGGCCCACGCCGACTCGCCGTTCCACTTCACCATTCCCTCATCGGACAAGACCTCGCATCCGCTGCTGGTGCTCGACCAGGCGCGGCTTGGCTACCGCGACGCCGCAGGCGAAGAAAAGCTCCAGCTCGATGAGGTCAAGCTGACCATCCTGCCGGGGCAGCGCATCGGTCTGCTGGGGCCCAACGGGGCCGGCAAGTCGACACTGATCAAGTCGCTGATCGGTGAGTTGCCGCTGTTGGCGGGCAAGCGTATCCCGGGCGAGCATCTCGCCGTGGGTTACTTCGCCCAGCATCAGCTCGAGGGGCTCGACATGGCGGCCACGCCGTTCATGCACGTGCAGCGGCTCTCGCCTACCGCGAGCGACCAGTCGATCCGCACCTTCCTCGGTGGCTTCGGTTTCCAGGGCGACGACGCCTTCGGCGAGGTGGGGCGCTTCTCCGGCGGCGAGAAGGCGCGCCTGGCGTTGGCCCTGGTGGCCTGGCGCAAGCCCAACCTGCTGCTGCTCGACGAGCCCACCAACCACCTTGACCTGGAGATGCGCGAGGCGCTCACCGAGGCGCTGGCCGCTTTCGAGGGCACGGTGATTCTGGTCTCCCACGACCGCCACCTGCTGCGTGCCACCGTCGATGAGTTCTGGCGCGTGGCCGACCATCGCGTCGAGCCCTTCGACGGCGACCTGGAGGACTATCGCGCCTGGCTCAAGGCGCGGTTGGAGGGCGAGCGGCGCGAGGCGCGCTCGCGATAT
>NZ_BAEU01000011.1:0-3369 GCF_000246875.1 Halomonas sp. KM-1 | reverse complement strand
ATATCGCGAGGCCCTGGCCGACCTGCTGCGTGAGCGCCTGCGCGGACGCGGCCCCTGGCGCAGCGCAGCGGCGGGATGATTGGGAGGCGCGGGCAAGACCCTGACCTGGTAAAGAGCAGCAATGAGGGGGATTTGTTTTTTGCACAAAAAAAGCGCCCTCATAGAGGGCGCAGGCAAGACCGTGACTAGCAATGAGGGGGAGAAACCATAGCGGGAAACTGGCGGTTCCCCTAATGGCCGTGGTGCCTCATCAACACCACGCATTCAATGTAATCCATTCTCATTATCGATGTCAATACGAATACGAATGTTTTTTATTTCAGCTCCCGGCGAGATGCAGCCACAAGGGTAGTGTCGCCATGGCGAGCAGCGTCTGGCCGGTGATCAGGGCTGCCATCAGCTCGGCGTCGCCGCCCAACTGACGGGCCAGGATGTAGGCCGAGGTGGCGGTGGGCAGGGCGGCGAAGAGCAGCGCCACGTCGCGGCTCACTGCGTCCAGCCCCAGCAGTAGCGCCAGGCCGAACACCAGCGCTGGCATCAGCATCAGCTTGACCAGATTGGATGTCCACACCCCGCGATCCAGGCGTAGTAGCGCCTGAGGACGCAGGGCGACACCAACCGCCACCAGCCCCAGTGGCAGGGCGGCACGGCCCAGCAGCTCCACCGCCGAACCGCTCCAACCGGGCAGGCCGATACCGGAGAGGTTGAGAGCGATACCGGCCAGGCAGGCCAGTATCAAGGGGTTGCGCACCAGGGCCGTCAGGCTCTTGCCCAGGCTCGATGGGCCCAGGGTGCCGGCGGCGATGAAGCTGGCCACGCACAGCACGTTGACCACCGGCACCATCAGCGCCACGGCGACCGCCGCCACGGTGGCGCCGGCCGAACCGTGCAGCGCCGCGGCGCCGGCGACCCCCACGTAGGTATTGAAGCGCAGCGCACCCTGGAACACGGATGTGAAGGCCGCCGGCTCCAGGCCCAGCCGCCGCTGTGTTGCCCACAGCAGCCCGGCGAAGACCAGCATGCCGCCGAGCAGGGCGATGGCTAGGCGCACCACCGGCACCTCACCCACGTTGGCGGTAGCCAGCGTGGCGACCAGCATGGCGGGAAAGAGCAGGAAATAGATGACCTTCTCGAGCTGTACCCAGAAGTCGTCGCTCGGCTGACGCAATCGTCCCAGCGCGGCGCCGAGCAGTATCAGCAGGAACAGGGGGCCCAGCGCATTGGTAACGCCATCCATCTCGATGTCCTTGTCGTTCTCGGGGTTTGAGCTGCCGGAACCGTTAAACCCTGCGACAACGGTACACGCCAGGGCGACCGGCAAATGCTGTTAAGCTTACCCTCTACCGCCGTTTCGTGAAGTGCTGCTTTCGCCGCCATGTCTTCGCCCACCCTGCCTAACGTCGGCAAGTCCCGCTTTCCGGGGCTTCGTCTGCTGATCCTGGCCACGCTGCTGACGCTTTGCGTGGCGCTATGGTATTTGGCTTCGCATCTGCTGCGTGGCGACGCCGATGTCGACTGGCATCTCGCCACCTTTCCCTGCGAGCTTCAGCGCGGCGAGTGCAGTGCCACCCTGGGCGAAGGGCGCAGGCTGACCCTCGATGTCGATGCGCCCGGGAGCATTCGGGCGCTGGAGCTCCTGCCGCTGAAGGTCCATGTGGATGGCGTCGAGGCGCAGTCGGTCAGGGTCGACTTCGTTGGCAGCGACATGGATATGGGCTTGCATCGTTTCCCCTTGAGCAAGCAGGATAGAGGGCATTTCGTAGGTGTCGGCCAGGTGCCGATCTGTACCGAATCGGTCATGCGCTGGCAGGCTCAGGTGGTGGTGGAGACACCTGAAGGCCGGCTGGGAAGCCGATTCGATTTCACGGTGGAGCGGAGTTTGCCATGAAACGGCAACGTATGTGGATGGCGCTGGGGGTGCTGATCGTCGTGGTGGGCCTGGGGGGGCTGTTCGGTTACCAGCAGTTCCAGGATGACGACGACGGCAGCCCGCGGGGCGGCCCGGTGGAGCTGGCCTCGACCCAGGGCGACTTCTCGCTGACCCAGCTCGAGGACGACCAGTTGGCCGTGCTGTTCTTCGGTTACACCTACTGTCCCGACGTGTGCCCGATGAGCATGGCGGTGATGCGCCAAGTGATGCAGGGGCTGGACGACGAGCAGCGCCGCCGTGTGGTGCCGGTGCTGATCTCGGTGGACCCCGAGCGCGACACCATCGAGCGGCTCACCGAATACGTCGGTTACTTCGGCGACGACTTCATCGGCGCCACCGGCAGCCAGGAGCAGCTCGAAGAGCTGGCCGCGCGCTATGGTGTGGTCTGGCGCCGGGTGGAAACGCCCGAGTCGGCGATGGAGTACACCGTCGATCACAGCTCCTCGCTCTATCTGGTCGATCGCGAGGGCACGATCCGTCAGCGCGTCCTCTACTCGCCGGCGCCGCATGCCCTGCGCTCGGCGCTGGAGCAAGAGCTCGGCGGCTGAGGCCGCCGAGCGCTTACCTCTCACTCTCCTTCAGGACTTGGTCACTCGGGGCTCTGTCCGAGCCGTTCGAGCATGCTCATCAGTGCCTTGACCTGTACGCCTTCCCGGGTGTCGTGCAGCGGGTCGAGCTGCCAGGTGCTCTCGGTGAAGCCCCACCAGTCCCAGCAGCCCTGGGGGTTGGCCAGGCTGGTGGTGGCCTGGGGATAGAGCACCACGCGCTGGTTGGCCTCGGCCCACTCGTTGAGACCACTGTGCTCCACGAAGGCGCGGTCGATCTGCTCCTCGGTCATGCCGCAGCCATGCAGGGCAATCGTCAACTCGCAGCCGCCCGCCTCGCAGCCTTCAGGAATCAGCACATAGCCGGCCTTGCCCAGGCCGCGAGCAGCGAACGGGGCCTGATCGAAGCGCAGTAGCTCACTATCGGTGCCCTGCTGGGGTGGCGTCAGCGTGCCGTGTAGCCAGCTCAGTGCTTCGCCGGCGATGTCTAGATCGCAGGCCAGCATATGGGTTCCCCCGCCGAGACGACACTGCGCCAGCTGGCTCGGTGGGACCTGCTCGTCGGCCTGCACAGGCCAACCGTGGCCGACACCGGGTGAGCGCACGACCCTGAGTTGCTCGTTGGGGCTGGCCAGCCAGCCGGAGAGCTGCTCCGCCAGTGCCGCGCCCAGGGTGGGATCCACCACGCCGTCCTCGTCACCATGCCAGACGAAGGCCCGCAGTTCGGCCAGCGCTTCCGCCTCCCCCACCAGGCCGCGGGCCTGATAGTCCCGCAGGCGCACGTCCAGTGCGGTGAGGTCGGGCGGCCCACGACGCGTGGCCATGCACTGGCCCAGCGCCTGGCCGAGGCCGCCCTGCGCGCAGCTCCAGGGGCCGGCCGCCAGTACGGCCACG
>NZ_BAEU01000012.1:0-8901 GCF_000246875.1 Halomonas sp. KM-1 | reverse complement strand
TGGCCGCTCGCCAGCGCCAGTACGCCCGCGGCGCCCTCAACGCCCACCTGGGCGGGCGCGAGCTGGAGGCGGCCTGCGCGCTCTCCACGGCCGACCGCGCCTGGCTGGCCGGGGTGCTCGAACGCCTGCGGCTCTCGGCACGGGCCTACCACCGGGTGCTGCGGATGGCGCTTACCCTGGCCGATCTCACCGAAAAGCCGCACCCGGAGCGCGGCGAGCTGATGGAGGCGATCGGCTATCGGCAGCTAGATCGCCAGTTGAGGCAGAGTTAGAAAGGCTACGGCCTGGGGCTACAGCGCCGTGGCGTCGAAGGCGCCCTCGACCTCGGTCTGCCACAGGGCGCCGTCGTTGTCGGGGCGATGCAGCGACAGCGTGAGTCGGTAGGGCAGCAGGTCGCGGTCGGTCAGGCGCAGGCGCGGCGCGGTGGCTTCCAGGCGGCTCTCCATGCGCCACTGGTGAGCGCCGCCCTCTCCGGCCATCGCCGGCCGCCAATCGATCACCTGGGGGCCATCGCTCACGCCCAGCAGGGCACGGGTGAGGCTTTCGAGGAAGCGGTCGCTGTCGATCTCGAGGCTATCGTCCACCTGGGGCGAGACCAGCAGCAGCACCTGGTCGGCGGGAGGCTGCAGGGCATCCACCTGAATCACCCGGTCGACGGCGCGGTCGCTCAGGTTCTGCAGGGCGCGGCGAATGGGATCGGGCTCGGGAGGCTGGGCGGCACAGCCCGCCAGCAGGATGAGAAGAGCGAGCAGCGCGATGTGTCTCAGCATCGAATGTTAGGCTCCTGAGCGGCCGGTGCCAGGCGCTGCTCCAGCTCTTCGACGAAGCCGTCGAGTGATCTGAACAGAGCGTCGCGGATGGGTTCGGCTTCGTTGACCAGATGATGGCGCGCTTCCGGATGACGCTCGATGCGGGCCTTGGGAAATTTTCGTTCCAATACCGCCAGATTCCACTCCCAATCGACGGTGACGTCCTGCTCCCCTTGAAGGATCAGGGTGGGGAGGTCACGCGGGGGCAGGGCGAGCAGCTGAGGCATCCAGCGGCGCATGGCGCTGACCCAATTGAGCGACAGGTGCTCCGGCTGCAGCGGATCGTGTTCGCGCAGGAAGGCGGCAAACTCGGCGTCGGTGGAGTTGGCGCCGAAGCGACGCGGCAGGGACTCGACGAAGGGGCCCACCAGGCTGTGCAGCCACCCCGCCTGGGGCCAGCCGAAAGGGCGCACCAGGGGCGCGAGCAGTGCAAGGCCAGCCCAGCGATCCTCGTCGGGGTGACTCAGGGCGTCGGTGGCGAGAATGGCGGCGCCGGTACTCTGGCCGACTCCCAGCCAGGGCCGGGGGGCCAACCCGCTACCTTCCAGCTGCTCCTGCAACGCGTTCAGGCACTCTCCGTAATGCGCGAAGTCGTCGATGCAGGCGCGCTTGCCGCTGGACAGGCCGTGGCCTGGCAGGTCCCACATCACCACCCGCCAGCGACGCTCCAGCAGCCGCTGCAACAGGTGGCGGTAGAGACCGAGATGATCGTAGTAGCCGTGCACCACGAAGGCCGTGCCGATGGGCTCCGCGGGGTTCCATACCTGGGTCCACAGCTGATAGCGCTGAGTGCCGGTATAGCCAACGTAGAGTCCGACATGTTCGGTGAGCAGCGGCGCCAGGCCGTAATGCGCCAGATAGCTCGCCAGCGAAGGCTCGCCTTCGGCACGAAAGGGCGCCACCGGTCCCAGCGCCTGCAGGGGCGTAAAGTCGGTCATGACGTGCTCCAGCGGATCAAGACACTTTCCCTTCGATTCCTTTCATCTGTCGCGACACCGAGCGTGCAGTGAGTATAACTTCCGGCCATGCTGTCGAGTGAGGGAAACCACTGCACTCGCTTCATCGACTTGTGCAGCGCTTCCCGAAAGATCGCTGCGGTAGCCGATATTTGTTGACCATTTGGTCAGAAAAACGACTCTTAACCCTATGTCTAGTAGGGTAGCCCTTCCTTCGGGTTTACATATGGAACAGTTTTCCACAAAATTGGCGCCTCGCAGTGGTATCACCCCCACGAATTGCGGCGAGCCGAGAGCAGGATATTCGGCCGCCACGCAGGAGGAGACTCTTCCATGTCCGAACGCGTTACTCGCCATCGTCTCCAGGTGGCCGCTGAGCTGGACCGTTTCATCAACGACCAGGCCCTGCCGGGTGCCGGCATCGATGCCGAGAGCTTCTGGGCCGGGGTCGACGCCATCTTTCATGATCTGACACCGAAAAATCGTGAATTGCTCGCCGAGCGCGAGCGGCTGCAGGCGCAGCTGGATACCTGGCATCGTGAGAATCCCGGTCCGGTACGCGACATGAGCGTCTATCGCGCCTTTCTCGAGGAGATCGGTTACCTGGTGGACGCCCCGGCACAGGTGACGGTGTCCACGGCCAACGTCGACCGTGAAGTGGCCATTCAGGCTGGCCCGCAGCTGGTGGTGCCAGTGAGCAATGCGCGCTATGCGCTCAACGCCGCCAATGCGCGTTGGGGCAGCCTCTACGATGCGCTCTACGGCACCGACGCCATCTCCGAAGAGGGCGGCGCCGAGAAGGGCTCGGGCTACAACCCCAAGCGCGGCGAGAAGGTCATTGCCTACGCCCGCGGCGTGCTCGACCTGGCCGCACCGCTGGCCACCGGTTCCCACCGCGATGCCGTCAAATACGTGCTGCGCGACGGCCACCTGGTCGTGAGTCTCGAAGGCGGCCGTGAGACCGGTCTCAAGGAGCCGGGCAAGCTGGTCGGCTACAGCGGCGAGGCGGCAAGCCCGGAGTCGATTCTGCTTTCCAACCATGGCCTGCACCTGGAAATCCAGTTCGATCCCAGCCACCCCATCGGCAAGACCGACCCGGCCGGCGTAAAGGATCTGCTGGTCGAGGCCGCGCTGACCGCCATCATGGACTGCGAAGACTCCGTGGCCGCGGTCGACGCCGAGGACAAGGTCGGCGTCTACGCCAACTGGCTGGGTCTGATGAAGGGCGATCTCGAAGAGGCCATCGAGAAGGGCGGCAAGACCTTCACCCGTCGTCTGCACGCCGATCGTAGCTACACTACCCCGGACGGCGGCAACCTGACCCTGCCCGGCCGTTCGCTGATGTTCGTGCGCAACGTCGGCCACCTGATGACCACCCCGGCGGTGCTCGACGCCGACGGCAACGAACTGCCCGAGGGCATTCTCGACGGCATCGTGACCAGCCTGCTGGCTATTCATGATCTCAAGAAGGGCGCGAACGATCCGCGCAACTCCCGCAGCGGCTCGGTCTACATCGTCAAGCCGAAGATGCACGGACCGAAGGAAGTCGCCTTCTCCAACGAGCTGTTCGGCCGCGTCGAGGACCTGCTGGGCCTGGCCCGTGACACGCTCAAGATGGGTATCATGGACGAGGAGCGTCGCACCTCGGTCAACCTCAAGGCGTGTATTGCCGAGGCCGCCTCGCGCGTGGTGTTCATCAACACCGGCTTCCTCGACCGTACCGGCGACGAAATGCACACCGCCATGGAAGCAGGCCCCATGATCCGCAAGGGCGACATGAAGAATGCCGCCTGGATTGGCGCCTACGAGCGCAACAACGTGCTGGTCGGTCTGGCCTGCGGCCTGCGCGGACGGGCCCAGATCGGCAAGGGCATGTGGGCCATGCCGGACCTGATGGCGGCCATGCTGGAGCAGAAGATCGGCCACCCCAAGGCCGGTGCCAACACCGCCTGGGTGCCGTCGCCCACCGCCGCCGCCCTGCATGCGCTGCACTATCATCAGATCGACGTCAGCGAGATCCAGCGCGAGCTGGAGGCCCAGGGCGAGCCTGCCCTGCTGGAGGAGCTGCTCGACAAGCTGCTCACCGTGCCGGTGGCCGAGAAGGCCGAGTGGTCCGACGCTGAGCTGCAGCAGGAGCTCGACAATAACTGCCAGGGCATTCTCGGTTACGTGGTGCGCTGGGTCGAGCACGGCGTGGGCTGCTCCAAGGTGCCGGACATCCACGACGTGGGCCTGATGGAGGACCGTGCCACGCTGCGTATCTCCAGCCAGCATATCGCCAACTGGCTGCACCACGGCGTGGTCGACGCCGAGCGCGTGCAGAAGACCCTGGAGCGCATGGCCAAGGTGGTCGACGAGCAGAACGCCGGCGACCCGACCTATACCGCGATGAGTGCCGATTTCGCGGCCTCCACCGCGTTCAAGGCGGCCAGTGACCTGGTCTTCAAGGGCCGCGTGCAGCCCTCCGGCTACACCGAGCCGCTGCTGCACCACTGGCGGGCGGTGCACAAGGCGGGCTGATCCTCAAGGTCTCGTCCTCAGACCGACGTCTGATCCACTGCGCCCCGGGTACCCGCCCGGGGCGCTTTGGGTTATGTTGGGCTCCACGATCACAACCGCTAGCCACGAGCACAACCAGCAGGGAGCCCGACGATGACCGTGATGACCGCCGCCGCCATCGAAGATTTTCTCGACGAGGTCTTTCCCCAGCGTGCCGGCACCATCGAGGCGGTCGATCACATGCGCGCCACCATGAGTCTGGCTATCGAGGACGAGCATCTGCGGCCCGGCTCCAGCGTCTCCGGACCGACAATGATGGGGCTGGCCGATGTCTGTCTCTACGTGGCCATCCTGGCCCAGATCGGCCCCGAGCCGATGGCCGTGACCACCGATCTCAACTGCCATTTCCTGCGCCGTGCCCGCGGCGACCGCGACCTCATCGCCAATGCCCGCGTGATCAAGCTGGGCCGCCGCCTGGCGGTGGGCGAGGTACAGCTCTTCTCCGCCGGCGACGAGCGTCCTGTGGCCCACGTCACCGCCACCTACGCCATTCCCGACTCCGACTGAGCGTCGCGCCCGGCGCGCAAGGCTCCCACGGCAAGTGTCAGCCAGCCGGCGATCATCAGCACGCCGCCGAACGGGGTGATCATGCCCAGGCCGCGCAGGCCGGTCAGCGCCATGGCATATAGCGAACCGGAGAACAGCAGCACCCCCACGGCCCACAGGCCCAGCACGATGCCGAACCCGTGCCGCGGATGCGTGGCGCGCCAGGCGAGCACGCCGAGCATCGCCAGGGTGTGCCACATCTGGTAGCGTACGCCGGTTTCGAAGGCGGCCAGCAGCCGCTCCGGCAGCTGACCCTGCAGGGCATGAGCGGCGAAGGCGCCGGCCATGACCGCCACTCCGCCCGACAGCGCCGCCAGGCACCACCATCCGCGATCGCGCATCTCGTCCTCCTTCGGGGATTGGGATTGGCGCCTACCGTACCCCGGGAGGCGTTAAGGGGCTACAATATGGGCCCGCGACACTCGTCAACTGAAGAGGGACGCCATGCAGATCCAGCTCAACGGTGAGCCCCGCGACCTTGCCCCCGACCTCACGGTGGCGCAGTTGGTCGACGACCTTGGCCTGAGCGGTCGGCGCATCGCCGTCGAACGCAATGAGGAGATCGTGCCCAAGAGCGAGCACGATGCCACGCGCCTGGCCGACGGCGACCGCATCGAGATCGTTCACGCCATCGGTGGCGGCTGATTGCCACCTGCCGACGGTTACCGCTTCAAGACCCGCTACAGACACAGGCCCACGCGATGACAGACTTCTTTCAGGATCAGCCGCTGCGGATTGCCGGCCACGCCTTCACCTCACGCCTGCTGGTCGGTACCGGCAAGTACAAGGACTTCGACGAGACCGCCGAGGCCATCGCCGCCTCGGGGGCCGAGGTCGTCACCTTCGCCGTGCGCCGCACCAATCTCGGCCAGGAAGACGGCCCCAACCTGCTCGACGTGGTGCCGCCGGAGCGTTTCACCCTGCTGCCCAACACCGCCGGCTGCTACACGGCCAAGGATGCCGTGCGCACCTGCAAGCTGGCCCGCGAGCTGCTCGACGGCCACAAGCTGGTCAAGCTCGAGGTGCTCGGCGACGACTCGACCCTCTACCCCAACGTGGTCGAGACCCTCAAGGCGGCGGAAGAGCTGATCAAGGACGGCTTCGACGTGATGGTCTACACCAGCGACGATCCCATCGTGGCTCAGGAGCTCGAGCGCCTGGGCTGCTGCGCGATCATGCCGCTGGGCTCGCTGATCGGCTCCGGCCACGGCATCCAGAACCCGCACAACATCCGTCTGATCATCGAGCACGCCAACGTGCCGGTGCTGGTGGATGCCGGCATCGGCACCGCCTCCGACGCCGCCATGGCCATGGAGCTGGGCTGCGACGGTGTGCTGATGAACTCCGCCATCGCCCACGCCCGCCAGCCGGTGCTGATGGCCAGCGCCATGAAGAAGGCCGTCGAGGCCGGGCGCGAGGCGTTCCTCGCCGGACGCATGCCGCGCCGTCAGAGCGCCGACCCCTCTTCTCCCTTTGCCGGCCGCATCAACGGCTGAATTCACCGGAGCCGCAACGAATCCATGAGTGACCCGCAACGCGACCCCTCGACCACCGGCCCGGAAGGGCCGGACGCCCCGCTGCATCGTCGCGGCATCAAGAGCTACGTGCTGCGCGCCGGCCGCATGACCCAGGCCCAGACCCGCGGCCTGGAAGAGGTCTGGCCGCGGCTGGGCCTGACCCTGGCCGAGGGGCGGCAGGATCTCGACGCCCTGTTCGGACGCCGGGCGCCGCGGGTGGTGGAGATCGGCTTCGGCATGGGCGCCTCGCTGATCGAGCAGGCCGAGACCCATCCCGATACCGACTTCATCGGCATCGAGGTGCATGCCCCGGGCGTGGGCAAGCTGCTCGACGAGGCCGACAAGCGCGGCCTGACCAATATCCGCGTCTACCGTGAGGACGCCCTGGCGGTGCTCGAACAGTGCCTGCCGGAGGCCAGCATCGCCACCCTGCAGCTGTTCTTCCCCGACCCCTGGCCGAAGAAGAAGCACCACAAGCGGCGTATCGTTCAGCCCGCCTTCGTCGAGCTGATTCGTAGCCGTCTCGAGCTGGGCGGCAAGCTGCACATGGCCACCGACTGGCAGGCCTATGCCGAATGGATGGCCGAGGTGATGGAAGTCGCGCCGGGCTACGTCAATACGGCGACGCCCGCGACGGCGCCCTATGTGCCGCGTCCTGAGTTTCGTCCGCTGACCAAGTTCGAGGCCCGTGGCGAGCGCCTGGGGCACGGCGTGTGGGATCTGATCTTCGAGCGCTGCGAATAGCCAGACCGGCGCCCGCCCCGGCGAGCGCCATTCCCGCAAGGCCGGTGGGGCCGAGGCGTTCGCCGAACATCGCCGTGGCCCACAGCAGCGTCACTCCCGGCGTGAGATGCACCAGTGCCGAGGTCAGGGTGACCCCGAGCCGACGCAGGCTGACGACGAAGAAGCCGTAGCCCCCGAGGCTCGACAGCACCACCAGCCAGCTCATGCTCACCAGCACGGCAGGTTCGAAGCCAGGGGCGGTCAGCTTGCCGCCCCCCATCGCCCAGGCGGCCACCAGGAAGATACCGCCGGCCGCGAGCAGCTGCGCCAGCAGCGCCGCCGGCAGCGGCAGTACCGAGGACTGGCGCACCGCCAGCAGGCTGCCGAGCGTCACTGCCGCGACCGACAACAGTGGCAGCAGATAGGCCCAGCCCGGCGCATCCAGCGAGCGCTGCATGTCGTCACCCACGCACAGCGCCACGCCCAGGGTGGCCAGCACCATCCCCAACCAGCCGAAGGCGCCCAGGCGCTCGCCCAGCCAGCGTCCGGCCAGTGCTGCCGCCAGCAGTGGCTGCAGAGCCGCGATCAGCGCCGTGATGCCGACGCTGACACCGAGATCGATGGCCACGATCACTCCCAGCAGGTAGCCGCCCATGGTCAGGCTGCCCACGAGCATCTCCCGTCCCATGTCGCGCATTGCCGGAAGCGCGCCAAGCGTCAGGCGACACCACAGCGCCACCAGCAGCGCGGCGAGCAGAAAGCGCCAGGCGAACAGGTCGAGCACCGGCGTGTCGAGCTCGCTGGCCAGCCGCCCACCGACGAAACCCGAACTCCAGCACACCACGAAGCCGGCGGCGATCAGTAGCGCGAGGACCTGTGCTGGCATCGTCGTACTCCTTCTCGATGACGGTGCTTGAGCTTGAAGGTCATCCCGGTTTCAATGAAGCGATATATTTTGTAGGCAGAGTTCAATATGGCTGAAGTCTCATCGGCAACGCTGGATCTCGAACTGCTGCGCAGTTTCCAGGCTGCGGCCCAGCTTGGTTCGCTGGCGGCGGCGGCCGAGCAGAGGCACCGTACCGTCAGCGCCATCAGCATGCAGATCAAGCGCCTGGAGGCGTTGCTCGACGTCCGCCTGCTGGAGCGGGGCCCTCGCGGCGTGGTGCCCACTACCGCCGGTGAGGCGCTGTTGCAGGAGGCGCGGGAGCTGCTGCGCATGCACGATGGGATGCTTGCTCGCTATGCCGGGCGCGGGCTACGGGGCAAGGTGCGCTTCGGGCTGCCCGAGGATTACGCCCGCGAGTTGCTCGGCGACGTGCTGCCCGAGTTCACCGCTTACCACCCGGAGGTGCTGCTGCAAGCGGTGACGGCCACCAGCGGCGAGCTGGTGCGGCAGTTGGAGCGCTCGCGGCTGGACCTGGCAGTGGTGCTGGACCGGCCCATCGCACTGCCCGGTGGCGAGCCGCTATGGCGCACCACGCCGGTATGGGCCGCACCGCGCCACGCTAACCTGATCGAGCGGGAGAGTTTGCCGCTGGCCCTGCACGAGGTCGACTGCCCCTACCGGGCGCTGGCCACCGAAGCCCTGGAGCGGCTCGGCAGGCCCTGGCATGCGCTGTTCACCAGTACCAGCATCCACGCCATCGAGCGCGCAGTGGAGACGGGCCTGGCGATCAGCGTGCTCGACCGCGAACGCCTGACTCCCGCCATGCGCGAGCTAGGCGAGGCCGAAGGCTTGCCCGCGCTCGGCCGCTGCGAGGCGCGGCTGCATTTCGCCCGCGCCATCGAACC
>NZ_BAEU01000013.1:0-5200 GCF_000246875.1 Halomonas sp. KM-1 | reverse complement strand
AGCGCCGTGGCCCTGGTCGGCGGCGGCTCCTGGCCGCGCCCGGGAGAGATCTCCCTGGCCCATCACGGCGTGCTGTTCCTCGACGAGCTGCCCGAGTTCAGCCGCCACGTGCTGGAGGTGATGCGTGAGCCGATGGAGAGCGGGAGGTGTTATAGTCAAACAAATTGAATGGCAAGAGCACCCACCCATGACCAAGGCAATCGCATACGTCCGCTACTCCTCAGCCATCCAGTCCAAGGGCGACAGCATAGAAAGGCAGAGAAGCCCCCTGGAAGCCTTTGAGAGCCGTTTCAAAGTAAAAATCGATGAAATCTACACGGATGAAGGTATATCGTCTTATAGGGGTGATAATATCAAGAAGGGTCGATTTTCAGAGATACTTGAAAAAATCGAAAACCAAGAAATAAAGCCGGGTGATTTTCTTGTCATCGAAAGTATTGACCGAATCAGCAGGCAAGCACTTAATAAAACAGCAGATATTCTTCAAGAAATACTTAAAAAAGGCATTCAAATATATACAACAATAGATCAACGTCTTTATAGTTATGAGGATGAAGAAAGAGATCTGGAAAATTATTTAATGATTGGCCTGATTGCCAAGCGAGCTAATGAGGAAAGCGAAACCAAAAGCAAACGTCGCCGTTCGGCTTGGAATAAAGCCAAGAAGTTAGCAGAAGAAGGGCAGGTTTTTAATACGAAGCAAAACACACCCTACGGGCTAGAAGTCGCAGATGGAAAGTTTGTTATAGTTGAAGAAGAGGCTAAAGAAATCCGCTTTATTGTAGAAAACTTGAAGTATGAAGGTGCTAGCCAGACCATTCGTAAGGTTAACGAGTGGTCAAAACGGAAATGGCAAAGCAGGCATATCGACCATTTAATGAAAAATCAATATATCAGAGGTGCTTATAGGGCACAACGGAGGGTTGATGGAAAAAAGGTTCATGAGCGATATATAGAGAACTACTACCCAAAGATCGTTAGCGATTCCGAGTTTTATGAAGCAAAAAAGTCAATGGAGAACAGGAGGGTAAAGGTTGAGTATGGCAACAAATCGATTGGGAATCTGAACATATTCAAGCACTGTATTAAGTGTGCCAACTGTGGCTCCACTATGATTTTCATGAAAAATAGAAATCCAAGGGGTGTTTGGTATAGCTATTATCAGTGTGAAACAAGGAAAGAAAAAAAGGCTGGATGTGAAGAGCAGTTCATCAGGGCTGAATATGTCCTCAGTATGTTCTTGACAGAGTTAGAACTACGGCTGGATTACAAGAAAGATATAAACGAAAAAGACAAGCTAATATATGAGATCATGAGGCCGAAAGAAAAGGAAGAAGATATAGAACTGTTTAATCGAACGAAAGAAGAGCTTTCAAAAAATATTTCGATCCTTTCAAATCTAGAAAAAACAGCAGATGAGCTTGAAGGTAAAGCACCAACGTATTTATTCAAAAAAATGGCAACTATTGAAGAAGAAGTTGAGAGGCTAAAAGCAGATTTAAACAGATTGGACGTTCAGAGAAAAGAAAACTTGGATGTATATTCATTCAATGAGCTTTTGGGTATGGTTTACACAGAAAAAGGAAGGCTAAAGATCAACAAGTTTTTAAAAGACGTTGGAATAAAGCTTTATGTGAAGCATATAAAAAAATATCGTGCTGTCGAAATGGCAATACATATCAATGAAACACGATATTCTTTTGAAGTTGGAAGGTTCAAGCTAAGAGGCAATGAGGCACTAGAGAAATACAAGATAAACAACTTGACTGACTATATAGATAATTAAAAATCTTCTTGGTTCAATAACTAGGTGGCGAAGCCACCGCATAGGATTAAAAACAAAAAAGAGCCGAAGGCTTGGGTGGTTTTCAACAAAAAAATAAGGCAGATTTTACCAAGCCTATAGAATATAGAAAGATTTCGCTGTCATATTCTAAGCACTTTTGCTTTGTAAATGGAACCCTTGATTACCGTATACGGTAACTCTAATTACCTTATACGGTATCTCAATTACCGTATAGGGTAATTATTTTTAAATTAGATTGAAAAAATATACATTGTGTGGTATAATTGCCCACACAAAAAAGGAGTTCCGCCAGAACTCCTAAGCTAACCGCTAACAATGAGGATATTATATCATGGGAATAACAAAAAAGGGAAGTTTTTTTCAGGAAAATGGAAAGGTTTATTATGAAGATGAGTTCGGTGAGATTTTTGAGCAGGAGGTGATTCAAAAATCAAAGCCTGTGGGAAATGACTTCAACCGAACCATAAGCAATAACCAGGACCACTATATCAGGATAGTAATGGAAGATATAGAAAGAGAGGCAAGTATTAAAAAGAAGTGTGAAGAATTAAGGGGGAGTTCAACAATGAGTGACAAAGAAAAGAAAACAGCTATACAAAGGCTTGTAGACTCTAATCTACAAAAAACAGATCTAATGCTTTTGCTTTATTTAATCGGCATTGCTGACTATGGCAACTATGTGAAAATGTCGCAAAAAGAAATCGCTGAGAAGCTAAACAAAAAACAACCACACATCAGTAGATCAATAAAAAAGTTACGAGAGTATGGGTTCTTGTCTACCCAATATAAAGGTATTAGGTTGCATTTAGATTTAGCTTGGAAGGGCCATGGCTACAAGCACAAGATGGAAAAGGCAATGGAAGAGATGGAGAGTAAAGCAGGTGTCAATATCCCAGACAACAACAGTCTCGCATAAGTATGTTAGAATATAATGAGCTTCATTGTATAGCTCACTATACAATGAAGCTTAACGGCTTCGCCTACTTCATTGTGTGAGCTCTGCCGAGAGCTGTGATGCTATCGCATCAATGCTTGCTCCGCAAGCATGTTAGTTATTGAAAAAAGGAATATGAATGGCATTGATTTTATAAAAGGGAGATTTAAGAATGAAAAACAAAGTATTTGTAAATATAAAGAAAAGAAAAAACTATGGTGAGCTAAAAAAGTTATTTAAGCATAATAGACGCCTAAGTGATGAAGGAAAGCTAGAGCTTCATAGTAGAGATAGGGTTAATAGCACGCAGGAGCTAAAAAGTAAAATAAAAATACTCTACAGAGCTTATCGAGAAGAGCTTGGGCTAAACACAGACTATAATCAACTTATATCTAAAAAGTTCAAAGATAATAACGTCAAACCCAGAAACAACTCCGTAATTGCCGCCACTGCTGTTTTAAGTGCTTCCTCGCCTGTGTTCAGGCCAGAATATGAGAATGGAGACCCTGACGGGGCTGGTAAATACGATGAAGAAAGGGTTGAGAAGTTCAAGAAGGCTGCTAAGAGGTTCGCATTTAAAACCTTCGGGAAGGACAATATTATTTCAATGGAGCTCCATTTATCTGAAACAACTCCGCATATACATTTGACCTTCGTTCCGATTGTTGAAAAAGAAGTTAAGGTTAGAGAGACAAAAAAGCAAAGGTTGGCTAGAGAAGTAAGGGGCGACCCAAAGCCCACTAAAGTTGTTAAGTCATTGTCTGCTAGAGATATGCTTAACAAAAAACTATTTGAGAGATTGCAAGAAAGTTTTTGTGAGTTCTGTAAGGCGGAAGGGCTAGATGTTGCTCCAGGTGAAAAAAAGGAATTTACTCAAGCAAAGCATACTGAAACCGATGAGTATGCTAGAAGAGTTTATCAAGCACTCAATAGAAAAATAGAGGTTCAAGGTGTCGAGAAGCCAAAAGATGTAAATATATATGGTTTCAAAATGCCAAAGCCTAAGAGACTCGAAAGTGCTTCTCATTATAAAGAAAGATGCGGTGATCTTATAAAAGAAATGGTTGAAGAGCAAATAGGAGAAGACTTCAAAATATTCTCTGAAGAAGCAAATTACAGCTTAAATGAGCAGTATAAAACTATTTCGATTTTGGCAGAGGAGTTACAGGTGATGAAAGAAAAGAATGAAAAGTTGGTTCAGATCAACAAAGAGTTTGGTGAGGCAATAAATAACCCTGGTTTGGTTGATAAAATAATAAAACAAATAGATGCGGAGAATGTTCTAAAAATGCCTGACTCAAGTTCGAAAGTATTGGGTGGCATCAAACGAAAAAAGCCCTGTAAGCCAAAAGGGCTTGCCGTATGACCTTGCTACAGGTTCCAGCTTTAAATAGCTGAGAGCTCTAGAATTGATTGCTCTAAAGCTTATTTCATTAGTTGGTTAAAGATATGATTTTTCAAAATCTTCAAGGCTTAGGGCGATTCCTTCGTTTATAAGAAACTCTAGTAGCTGAAATTGGGCTTTTGCTCTTTCCGTTCTATTAAGTGATTGCGATACACGCATATTTTTTATTAGCTCTTGGGTGATAATGTGTCTAGGATGTTTTTTTAGTGTGCCCATCCATTTTTCAACCTTCTTCTCATAGAGTTCCCTTTTGTGCCTTGGTAAGCTATCAAACCCACCGCCCGCTCCAATAAAGTTGTAGTTACGAGACTCTTCGAGGTCCACAAAAAAATTAGTGAGCTTTGTTAAGGCATTGCCAAGCATTAAGTCAGAAATAATTCCCATTTCAAGCCTCGTTTATAATTTTCTTCTTTGTGATTAACTGTTTGATGTAGTAAACAATTCCAGCATGTATGCTATGGGCAATTATACCTGCAAAAAAAGCTAAAGCCATGAGGTCTGCGGGTAAACTCCTGCCAGTCGCCTGGACAATAAGTATTGTTGAAAATGAGGCGATCATACCAGCTATTGGTATCCCCCATTTTGGTTTGATGAATATAACTGTTGCCCCAGCTATGATAAAGCCAATGAAATCCAAAAGCTTTGCAATAAATATAGCCATTAGCATTTCTAGACTCCGACCATCCCGTAAAATAGCGATAATACACACGAAGGATTTAGATTGTCATCCATCTGGCTCTCCTTTTAGGAAGTTTGTGAAAAACCCCTACCCTTCGAGTCGGGGCGCATCCATATCGCCCGGGCCAACCACGAGCGTCAATTCCCGGCCCGGTTCCAGCTCGTCGCAGCGATGAACCCATGTCCCTGCGGTCATCTGGGCGACCCGCGCCAGGCCTGCCAGTGCACCGCGGCGCAGATCCAGCGCTACCAGTCGCGCCTCTCCGGGCCGCTGCTCGACCGCATCGACCTGCAGATCGAGGTGCCGGCGCTGCCGCCGGAGCAGCTGACGTCACGTGAGGTGGGCGAGAGCTCCGCCGTGGTGCGTGCCCGGGTC